>NZ_BAABCQ010000016.1:5234-45228 GCF_039539045.1 Streptomyces marokkonensis | reverse complement strand
CGGGTGCCGCTGTCCGCTACGGCGGTTTCCGACTGTGGGTGCCGCTGTCCGCTACGACGGTTTCCGACCCTCGGCTCCGCCGTCCGCTCCGGCGAACGCGGACACCGCCGCCTTCGCCGCCGCCTCCGTCAGCGAGATCCCCTCCGCCCGGGTCGTGCTGCCCCGCGACAGCACCGCCACGAGGTGGTCGCGGCCCCCCGACGTGACCCGCCCGATGCTGTTGACCACCCACAGTCCGGTGGTGCTGCGCCGCAACCAGCCGTTCTTCAGCGCCCACGCCCCACCGTCACCACCGTCCGCCGCCGCCGACACCCCCCACCGCTGGCCGTCGGCTATCCGCCCCATCAGCCCCCGCACGTACGCCCGTGAGGCCGCGCTCAGTCGCGAGCCGTCCGCCAGGAACACCTGGCGCAGCAGCGCGACCTGGTCGGCGGCCGTGGTCTGCGTCAGCCCCCACAGCGGGCCGTCCCCGCCCCCGGTCCCCGTGAGTCCGAAGCGTCTGTTCGCCGCGTCGAGCCCGTCCGCCGCCCCGATCGCCCGCCACAGCGCCGACGCCGGGTCGTTGTCACTGTTCCCGATCATGGCGAGGGCGTGCGCCTTCTCCTCGGTGGCCAGTACCCGCCCCGCGTCCTGCGCCCGCAGCAGCAACGCCGCCAGAATGTCGACCTTGACGATGCTCGCCGTGTCGAAGACACCCGCGCCGTACGTGGCGCTCTGGCCGGAGTCGGCGTCGAGCACCGCCACCGACACCTCGACGCCGTCCGCCACGGGCACCGGCGCCATGGCCGCGGCCAGCACCGCGTCACGGTCCACGACCGGCCCGACCGTCTCCACCGATGCCTCCCCGCCCACGAGTACCGAGGCGGACGACGATACGACGCCGCCCGCACCCGGGCGCGCGGGTGCCCCCCGATAGGCTCGGGGACCGTGGCGAACAAGAACATCCCCGACTCCGGCTACTCCGACGACGACGGCTCCGCCGACCCCCGGCTGAGCGCGGCGCTCGCCGCCTGGGCCGAGGACCGCACCGCTCTGACACCCGTGCTGGAGGCGCTGGCGGACGCCCGGCTGCTGGTGCCGGTCGTGGCCGTACTGGGTGAGGTCGAGGAGGACGGGAACGGGCTGCGCCGCGAGAAGACCAGCGACATGGCGGTGCCGACCCTGAAGGCCGGCGGCCGTACCGCCCTGCCCGCCTTCACGTCCACCGGCTCGCTCGCCCGCTGGGATCCCGGGGCCCGCCCCGTCGCCGTACCCGTGCACCAGGCGTTGCAGGCCGCCGCGCACGAGAAGGCGGACACGGTCGTACTGGACCTGGCCGGACCGGTGCCGTTCGAGCTCACCGGAAAGGTGCTGCTGGCGCTGGCCGAGGGCCGTACGACGACCGATCCGCTCGCCGACCCGGCCGTCGCCCGAGCCGTACGCGCCGCCGTGGCCGCCGAGCCCGCCGTGCTCCGCGCGCACCTCGGGCCGGGACCGGCCGACGGAACCTTGGCGCTGCTCCTGGACCCAGAGGTGGACCCGGCGAGCGCCGCCCGGGCCGTCGCCGAGCGACTGGCCGCCGACGAGACGCTGAGGGCCCGCCTGGAGCGCGGCCTCGACCTGGCACTGCTGCCGGCCGGGGCGACGCCGCCGGGCGAGCCCTTGTACGTGCGGGGTCAGCTCAGACAGTGACGCCGGCGGTCACGACGACGGCTCAGCCGTAGATCGGGCCGGTGTACTTCTCGCCCGGCCCCTGGCCCGGCTCGTCCGGTACGAGCGAGGCCTCGCGGAAGGCCAGCTGGAGCGACTTCAGGCCGTCGCGCAGCGGAGCCGCGTGAAAGGAGCTGATCTCGGTCGCCGTCGCGTCGAGCAGACCGGCCAGCGCGTGCACCAGCTTGCGGGCCTCGTCCAGGTCCTTGTGCGACTCGCCCTCCTCGGTCAGGCCCAGCTTCACGGCGGCGGCGCTCATCAGGTTGACGGCGACCGTCACGATCACCTCGACCGCGGGGACCTCGGCGATGTCGCGGGTCATGGCGTCGAAGTCGGGCGTCTCAGGAGGGGTCTCACTCATGCCGCACACGATAGGGCCCCGCACCGGCCCTCTTGACAGCAGGAGGGGCGGGAGGCACCGGTTAGCGCACGCGTTCCGGAGCTGCTAACCTTGTGTAACGACCGGTCGGACACGCACGCCCCCACGGCAGCGGGCCCGGCCCACAAGTGGAGGCTCCGAACTCCCACCTGGCCGTCCCACGGACGGCGGGTCACCGGTCAGGCGGTCCCGTCCCAGCGGCGGCGACCGGCCCGAAATCGCGCCCCGCGGCCATCGCGACGGTGCTCCGGTAGTAGTCCGAGGAGCCCCGCCTGTGATCGTCCGGGGCATTTTTGTTGCGCCGGCGCGGTTAGGTCTATCGAACACAGACGTTACGCGGCTGTCCGCCAGACCGTCGCGTGGTGCTACCGAGGAGGATCCATCAGCGCCGAGCCCCGCATCAACGACCGGATTCGCGTTCCCGAGGTGCGACTTGTCGGTCCCAGCGGCGAGCAGGTCGGGATTGTCCCGCTTGCCAAGGCCCTGGAGCTTGCGCAGGAGTACGACCTCGATCTCGTCGAGGTCGCGGCGAACGCCCGTCCGCCCGTGTGCAAGCTCATGGACTACGGGAAGTTCAAGTACGAGTCGGCCATGAAGGCCCGTGAGGCGCGCAAGAACCAGGCGCACACGGTCATCAAGGAGATGAAGCTCCGGCCGAAGATCGACCCGCACGACTATGACACCAAGAAGGGTCACGTCGTCCGGTTCCTCAAGCAGGGCGACAAGGTCAAGATCACGATCATGTTCCGTGGCCGCGAGCAGTCCCGGCCCGAGCTGGGCTACCGACTGCTGCAGCGTCTCGCGGAGGACGTGGCCGACCTCGGGTTCGTGGAGTCGAACCCGAAGCAGGACGGCCGAAACATGATCATGGTCCTCGGTCCGCACAAGAAGAAGACCGAGGCGATGGCCGAGGCCCGCCAGGCGCAGGAAGCCCGCAAGGCGGACGCGAAGGCCAACCCCGGCAAGTCGCAGAACGCCGCGGAGTCCGACGAGGAGGACGCCGAGGTTCCTGCCGAAGAGCAGGCCGAGGCTCCCGCCGAAGCGTGACCCCCGGGGACGCCGTCCCCAGGACGTAACCGATACAAGAGCGACGCTCCACCCGTGCCCGGTTTCCACGACCGGCACCGGAGCGCCACCGACGAGGAGAGAACGGCGCTATGCCGAAGAACAAGTCGCACAGCGGTGCCAGCAAGCGCTTCAAGATCACCGGCTCCGGCAAGGTGCTGCGTGAGCGCGCCGGCAAGCGCCACCTGCTCGAGCACAAGTCGTCCCGCGTGACGCGTCGCCTCACCGGCAACGCCGAGATGGCCCCGGGCGACGCCGCGAAGATCAAGAAGCTTCTCGGCAAGTGACGTCGCGGCGCCTTCACTGAGCGCCGTACGTCAGGACCGGGACCCAATCGATACCGGGCCGCGTGACGACCACCGCGGCCCCGCTACAAGGAGTTAAAAGTGGCACGCGTCAAGCGGGCAGTCAACGCCCACAAGAAGCGCCGGGCGATCCTCGAGCAGGCCTCTGGCTACCGCGGTCAGCGTTCGCGCCTGTACCGCAAGGCCAAGGAGCAGGTCACCCACTCGCTGGTCTACAACTACAACGACCGCAAGAAGCGCAAGGGTGACTTCCGCCAGCTGTGGATCCAGCGCATCAACGCCGCTGCCCGCGCCAACGGCATCACGTACAACCGCTTCATCCAGGGCCTGAAGGCCGCCAACGTCGAGGTCGACCGCAAGATCCTCGCCGAGCTGGCCGTCAACGACCCGAACGCGTTCGCCGCGCTCGTCGAGGTCGCCCAGAAGGCGCTGCCGAGCGACGTCAACGCGCCGAAGGCCGCGTGACGCCGCGCTGGCTCTGAGCCGACGTGACAGGACCCGCAGGTGCGAAGCCTGCGGGTCCTGTCGTTGCCGTCTGCCACTGTCTTTTTCAGGTGCGGGTGCGGGTGCGGGTGCGTTGTGGCTGGTCGCGCCCACGCGGCGGAGCCGCGTATCGACACGTCCCGCGTCCCTGACGGGGGCGCCGCACAGCCCGCATTGATATCTGTGAAGGTGAAGAAGAGCATGCGCCCCGCCAGCCCCGAGCTGATCTCCCCCCGTTCTCCCCGGGTCGCCGCCGCCCGGCGGCTGGCCAAGCGGAACTTCCGGGGCAAGGAGCGGCTGTTCCTGGCCGAGGGGCCGCAGGCCGTACGGGAGGCGGCGGCGCACCGGGCCGACGACGCGCCCACGCTCGTCGAGGTGTTCGCCACCGTCGAGGCCGCCGAGCGCTACGCCGACATCACCGGTGCCGCCCGCGACGCGGGCGCCCGCGTCCACCTCGCCGCCGAGCAGGTGATCGAGGACATCTCCACCACCGTCACTCCCCAGGGCCTGGTCGGGGTGTGCCGGTTCCTGGACACCCCCTTCGACGAGATCCTCGCCGCCCGCCCGGCGCTCGTCGCCGTCCTCGCACACGTCCGCGACCCCGGCAACGCCGGTACCGTGCTGCGCTGCGCAGACGCCGCCGGCGCCGAGGCCGTGGTGCTCACCGACGCCTCCGTCGACCTGTACAACCCCAAGGCCGTACGCGCCTCCGTCGGCTCCCTGTTCCACCTGCCCGTCGCCGTCGGCGTGCCCGTCGACCGGGCCGTCGCGGAGTTGCGGGACGCCGGGGTGCGGGTGCTGGCGGCCGACGGCGCGGGCGAGCACGACCTCGACGCCGAGCTGGACGAGGGCACCATGGGTGGCCCCACCGCCTGGGTCTTCGGCAACGAGGCCTGGGGGCTCCCGGAGGAGACCCGAGCCCTCGCCGACGCCGTCCTGCGCGTCCCGATCCACGGCAAGGCCGAAAGTCTGAACCTCGCCACCGCCGCCGCCGTATGTCTGTACGCGTCCGCGCGTGCACAGCGCGCCGCCGGAGGGTGCCGCTCCGTCACCGAGAGCTAGTAGGGTGACCAGCTCAAGGCCCCTGCGCGGTTGAGAGGTGGGGTACGGGGATGAGCGTCGGCACGAGCAGCGCACCGGGAGCACGGCAGGCGCCGCGTCCGCCCGCGCCCCGCACGTCCGGCGACCTCGCCGACCTCGGCATGGATCCGGACCAACTGCCCGACGGCCTGGTCGTCGCCGACGAGCACGGCCGCGTCATCTGCTTCAACGCGGCCGCCGCCCGCATCACCGCCACCCCCGCCGCCGAAGCCCTCGGGCAGCGCCTTGAGCAGGCCCTGCCCCTGGAAGACCTGGAGGGCCGGCGCTGGTGGCAGCTGACCGACCCCTACGGAGGCCTCGCCATCCGTTTCCGCCAGCCCGAGCGCAACCTCCTGCTCCCCGGCGGACGGGAGGTCCTCGTCTGCGCCCGCTACGTCCGCACCGAGCCCACCGGCCCCGTCCACCGCGTCGTCGTCACCCTGCGGGACACCGAGGCGCGCCGCCGCACCGAGCGCAGCCACGCCGAGCTGATAGCGACCGTCGCCCACGAACTGCGCTCCCCGCTCACCTCCGTCAAGGGCTTCACCGCCACGCTGCTGGCCAAGTGGGAGCGGTTCACCGACGACCAGAAGCGGCTCATGCTGGAGACCGTCGACGCCGACGCCGACCGGGTGACCCGGCTCATCGCCGAGCTGCTGGACATCTCGCGCATCGACTCGGGCCGGCTGGAGGTCCGCCGTCAGCCCGTCGACATCGGCGCCGCCGTCGGCCGCCACATCCAGGCCTACGTCGCCGCCGGGCAGGAGGCCGACCGCTTCCTGCTCCGCCTCGGCCGGCCGCTGCCCGACCTGTGGGCCGACCCCGACAAGGTCGACCAGGTGCTGAGCAACCTGCTGGAAAATGCCGTGCGGCACGGCGAAGGAACCGTCACCATTGACGTCACGCCCACGGCGTCCCCCCGTGAAGGGGAGGAGGCCGGCACGTCGGTCACGGTGAGCGACGAGGGGGCCGGCATCCCGGAGGAGTCCATGAACCGCGTCTTCACCCGCTTCTGGCGGGGCAGCAAGCGCGGTGGCACCGGCCTCGGGCTGTACATCGTCAAGGGCATCGTCGAGGCCCACGGCGGCACCATCGCGGTCGGCCGCGCCCCCGGCGGCGGCGCCGAGTTCCGATTTACGTTGCCCGTGGCGGCTCCCGCGTATCTCACCTGAGACGGTCCGGGACCCCCACGGGCGCATTCGCCTTCCTTCACCCCGTTAGACTCGGCCTCTGGCACCTTTGTGTCCCGCAGGCGGAGACGCTCGGACGGAGACGCTCGGACGGAGACGATTCGTCACGGAGATGCTGCGTCACAAAGACGCCGCGTCACATGGACGCTTCGTCCACGAGCCGGTGACGGGGACCATCAGCCAGCCAATCGGAAGCACGGGAAGAGATGTCGGCACCGAATAAGTCGTACGACCCTGTCGAGGTCGAGGCGTTGAAACCGGAAGAGATCGAGCGCATGCGGGACGAGGCGCTCGCCGCCTTCGCCGCAGCGAGCTCCCTCGACGCGCTCCAGGAGGCCAAGGTCGCCCACACCGGCGGCACCTCGCCGCTGGCGCTGGCCAACCGCGAGATCGGCGCCCTGCCCCCGCAGGCCAAGGCCGAGGCCGGCAAGCGCGTCGGCATGGCCCGCGGCGCCGTGAACAAGGCGCTCGCCGCCCGCCAGGAGGAACTCGAGGCCGAGCGCGACGCGCGCGTCCTGGTCGAGGAGGCCGTGGACGTCACGCTGCCCTACGACCGCGTACCGGCCGGCGCCCGCCACCCCCTCACCACGCTCTCCGAGCGCATCGAGGACGTCTTCGTCGCCATGGGCTACGAGGTCGCCGAGGGCCCCGAGGCCGAGGCCGAGTGGTTCAACTTCGACGCCCTGAACATCGGCCCGGACCACCCGGCCCGCGGCGAGGCCGACACCTTCTTCGTCGAGGCCGCGTCCGACAGCGGCTCCGCCGCGAGGTCCGGCGGCACCGAGTCCGGCGTCGTGCTGCGCACCCACACCTCGCCCGTGCAGATCCGCTCCGCGCTCGCCCGCGAGCTGCCGGTCTACGTGATCTGCCCCGGCCGCGTGTACCGCACCGACGAGCTGGACGCCACGCACACCCCGGTCTTCCACCAGGTCGAGCTCCTCGCCATCGACGAGGGCCTGACCATGGCCGACCTCAAGGGCACCCTGGACCACATGGTCCAGTCGCTGTTCGGCGCGGAGATGAAGACCCGGCTGCGGCCGAACTTCTTCCCCTTCACCGAGCCGTCCGCCGAGATGGACATGCTCTGCTACGTCTGCAGGGGCGCGTCCGTCGGCAACCCCGACCGGCCCTGCCGCACCTGCTCCAGCGAGGGCTGGATCGAGCTGGGCGGTTGCGGCATGGTCAACCCGCGGGTGCTCATCGCCTGCGGCGTCGACCCGGAGAAGTACAGCGGCTTCGCCTTCGGGTTCGGCATCGAGCGGATGCTGATGTTCCGCCACAACGTCGAGGACATGCGAGACATGGTCGAGGGTGACGTGCGCTTCACCCGGCCGTTCGGGATGGAGATCTGATGCGGGTCCCGCTTTCTTGGCTGCGGGAGTACGTCGACCTGCCGGCCACGCAGACCGGCCGCGACGTCCAGGCCAAGCTCATTTCGGCCGGACTCGAGGTCGAGACCGTCGAGCACCTCGGTGCCGACCTCAAGGGCCCCCTCGTCGTCGGCCGGGTGCTGACCATCGAGGAGCTGGAGGGCTTCAAAAAGCCGATCCGCTTCTGCACCGTCGACGTCGGACAGGCCAACGGCACCGGTGAGCCCCAGGAGATCGTCTGCGGCGCCCGGAACTTCGCCGTCGGCGACAAGGTCGTCGTGGTCCTCCCCGGCGCGACCCTGCCGGGCGGCTTCTCGATCAGCGCCCGCAAGACCTACGGCAAGACGTCCCACGGCATGATCTGCTCCGGCGACGAGCTGGGCATGGGCGACGACGGCTCGCACGGCATCATCGTGCTGCCGCCGGAGACCGAGGTCGGCAAGGACGCCATCGAGCTGCTGGAGCTGGTCGACGAGGTCCTGGACATCGCCGTGACCGCCAACCGCGGTGACTGCCTGTCCATCCGCGGCGTCGCCCGCGAGACCGCCATCGCCTACGGCCTGCCGCTGCGCGACCCGGCCCTGCTCGACGTGCCCGGCCCGAACGCCTACGGCTACCCGGTGAAGATCACCGACCCCACCGGCTGCGACCGCTTCACGGCCCGCACGGTGACCGGCCTCAGCTCCGAGGCACGCTCCCCGATCTGGCTCCAGCGGCGCCTCCAGAAGGTCGGCATGCGCCCGATCTCGCTCGCCGTCGACGTCACCAACTACGTGATGATGGAGCTCGGCCAGCCGCTGCACGCCTACGACCGCTCCCTGGTCCAGGGCACCATCGGCGTACGCCGGGCCGAGGAGGGCGAGAAGATCGTCACCCTCGACGGCACCGAGCGGAAGCTGCACGCCGAGGACCTCGTCATCACCGACGACCGCGGCCCGATCGGACTGGCCGGCGTCATGGGCGGCGCCAACACCGAGATCGCCGACCACGGTGCCGCCGAGAACGGGGGCAACGCGACGACCGACGTGGTCATCGAGGCCGCCCACTTCAACCAGGTGACCATCGCCCGCACCGCCCGCCGCCACAAGCTGTCCTCCGAGGCCTCCCGGCGCTTCGAGCGCGGCGTCGACCCGCAGGCCGCCGCCGCTGCCGCGCAGCGCACCGTCGACCTGCTGGTGCTGCTCGCGGGCGGCACCGCCGAGGCCGGGGTCACCGAGATCAGCACCCCGTCCGCGCCGCACACCATCAGCGTCCCGGCCGACCACCCGGACAAGGTCGCGGGCGTGGAATACGGCCGCGAGACCGTCGTACGCCGCCTCCAGCAGGTCGGCTGCGACGTGTACGGCCAGGACGAGCTGCTCGTCACCGTCCCGTCCTGGCGGCCCGACCTCACCGACCCGAACGACCTGGCCGAGGAGGTCATCCGCCTGGAGGGCTACGAGAACCTGCCCTCCACGCTGCCCAGGCCGCCTGCGGGCCGCGGTCTGACCTCCCGGCAGCGGCTGCACCGCCGGGCCGGCCGCGCGCTGGCCGGCGCCGGTTATGTCGAGGCGCTGAACTACCCGTTCGTCAGCGAGAAGGTCTTCGACCAGCTCGGGCTGGCCGCCGACGACCCGGCCCGCCGCGTCGTCAAGCTGGTCAACCCGCTCAGTGACGAGGAGCCCGCGCTGCGGACCTCGCTGCTGCCGGGCCTGCTGGGCGCGCTGCGCCGCAACGACGGCCGTGGCGCGCACGACCTCGCGCTCTTCGAGACGGGCCTGGTCTTCCACCCGCGCGAGGAGCGGAAGGTCGCCGCCAACCTGCCCGTCGACCGGCGCCCCGGCGAGGACGACCTCGCCGCGCTGGACGCCGCGCTGCCCGACCAGCCGCGGCACGTCGCCGTCGTGCTGGCCGGCGCCCGAGAGCAGGCCGGCTGGTGGGGCAAGGGCCGTCCGGCAGACTGGGCCGACGCGGTCGAGGCCGCCCGGACCGTCGCCCGCGAGGCCGGCGCCGAACTGGGCACCCGCAAGGGTCAGTACGGCCCCTGGCACCCGGGCCGCTGCGCCGAGCTGACGATCACCGTCGACGGCTCCGAGCGGGTCGTCGGACACGCCGGTGAGCTGCACCCGCGCGTCCTGAAGACGCTGGGGTTGCCCGCGCGCACCTGCGCGATGGAGCTGGACCTCGACGCCGTGGCACGGGTCGGCGACGACACCCCGCAGGCGCCGGGCATCTCCACGTTCCCGGTCGCGACGCAGGACGTCGCCCTGGTGGTCGACGCGTTCGTGCCGGCGGCGGAGGTCGAGGCGGCGCTGCGCGAGGGCGCGGGTGAACTGCTGGAGGCCATCCGGCTGTTCGACGTCTACGACAACGCGGAACAGCTCGGCGAGGGGCGCAAGTCCCTGGCGTACGCGCTGCGCTTTCGCGCGGGGGACCGGACGCTGACGGTCGACGAAGCCTCCGCGGCTCGCGACGCGGCGGTCGCCCTGGCGGGCGAGCGTGTCGGAGCGGTGCTGCGTAGTTAGCGGTTCGCCCAAGGGGCGGGGGCTTCTGCCGGTCGGCGGCCGTGGGTGGTCGGTGGCTGGTCGCGCAGTTCCCCGCGCCCCTTGTCGGCGTCAGGGTGACGTCCTTCCAGAGGCGCGGGGTCGTGACATGTGCGGCTCCGCCGCATGGGCGTGAGCAACCACGACGCACCCGCGCCCGGCAACGCACCGCAATGCTCACCGCACCCGGCGAAGCCGGCGTGCCGTCCGCCCCGCCACGGAGTGTCGGGCAGGCGGCAGGACGGACGGCGTGGACCCGGGCCGCCGCACTGTACGAGGGGGAGCCGGCGGCCCGGCCGGCCTCTTTCGAGGCAGCTCAGTCAACCGGCCCGGGAACTCTCCACGACAGCGCACGCACGCTACGGATGCGCGTACTCCGTTCACACCCCGTGTGAGGACCGACGCACTACGCTGTCGGCACCGAGTCACCGGGGGGCACCCATGCAGCCCAACACCCTGCTCGACGCGATCCTGGACGAGGCCGGGATCTCGCACGCGGGACTGGCCGCGCACGTCAATCAGGCGGGGCGGGCGCGCGGGCTCGCACTGCGCTACGAACACACCGCCGTCGCCCGGTGGCTGAAGGGGCAGCGGCCACGCGGCCAGGTACCCGACCTGATCTGCGAGGTCCTCGCCTCCCGCCTGCACCGGCCCGTCACCCTCGACGACATCGGCCTCGGCGTGCCCGGCGAACCGGTCGCCGCCCACACCGGATCACTGTCCGGGTTCGTGGAGCGCGCGACCGCCCTGTGGCGTTCCGACCAGCAGCGGCGCCCGCACATCCTCGGCGCCCCCGCGCTCACCGGCACGCCCGCCGTGATGCCGGTGTGGGAGTGGGAGAACCCGCCCGAGGACGTGGACGTCTCCCGCGGCGGCCGGCACCGGGTCACCGCGGCCGACCTGGAGATGCTGCGCTGCGCCCGCGCCCACTACGAGCAGATGTACCGCAAGGCCGGCGGCATGGCGACCCGCTCCCGCATCGTCGGCTTCCTCAACTCCGAGGCCGCCCCGCTGCTGCGCGGCGGCTACACCGACGCCACCGGCCGACAGCTCCACCGGGCCACCGGCGGTCTGGTCGCGGTCGCCGGCATCTGCGCGTACGACTCCGACGCGCACGGCCTCGCGCAGCGCTACTTCCACCAGGCCCTGCGGCTCGCGAAGGCCAGCGGCGACCGGGGCCTGGGCGCCTACGTCATAGCGCTGCTGGTCAACCAGGCCCTGTTCGTGCGGGAGAACCGGCAGGCCGTCGCCTTCGCCGAGGCCGCCCTGCGCGCCGCCGGCCGGCACATCACCCCGGCGCTCGCCTCCGACCTGTACGCGATGCAGGCCAAGGCGTACGCCCACCTCGGCGACGGCACCAGCGCCCTGTCCTGTATCCGGCGGGCCGAGCGGGCCGCCGAGCGCATCCGGCGCGGCCACGAGCCCGACGAGACCGGCTATGTCCAGCCCGGCCTGGTCAACGTCCAGGTCGCCGAGGCACTGCTCAGCCTCGGCGAACTCGCGGCGGCCGGAGAGCATGCCGCGGCGGCGGTCGACAACCCCGCGCACGACCGGGGCCGCGTGCACCGGCTCGCCATACTCAGCACGATCGAACTGCGGCAGGGCAACGCCGACAAGGCGGCGGCCACCGCGGTGCGGATGGCCGAACAGGCCCGTGGCATGGAGTCCCAGCGCCTGCGCGACAGACTCCGCGCGGTACGCGAGCACCTGGTGCGCAACGGGTGCGC
This sequence comes from Streptomyces marokkonensis, assembly GCF_039539045.1. Taxonomy (NCBI): domain Bacteria; kingdom Bacillati; phylum Actinomycetota; class Actinomycetes; order Kitasatosporales; family Streptomycetaceae; genus Streptomyces; species Streptomyces marokkonensis. The sequence goes on along the minus strand of NZ_BAABCQ010000016.1, from coordinate 33,418 downwards.
GGACACGGCCGAGGCCGCCGAACTCATCGACGGCGCACTGCGCGTACCGTTCTGACGTTCCGGCCCCGGGACACACCGCGCCACCGCCGCGCCGTGAGCGGCCGTCGTGCGCCTGCTGCCGGGCCGCTGCTGCTGCGATATTGCCACCTACTCAAGGAAGGTGGCAGAACCGTGCAGTGGACGAAACAGAACGAACAAACTGTGTACTCAAATCGCTGGTTCAGCGTCAATCTCGCCGACGTCGGGTTACCGGACGGCCGGCATCTCGACCACTTCCTCATCCGTATGCGTCCCGTGGCGGTGGCCACGGTCGTCAACGAGGCGAGCGAGGTGCTCCTGCTGTGGCGGCACCGGTTCATCACCGACAGTTGGGGCTGGGAACTCGCGGCCGGTGTCGTCGAGGACGGCGAGGACATCGCGGTGGCCGCGGCCAGGGAACTGGAGGAGGAGACCGGCTGGCGGCCGGGACCACTGCACCACCTGATGAGCGTGGAACCGTCCAACGGGCTCACCGACGCCCGGCACCACATCTACTGGGCCGACGAGGGAACGTACGTCGGCCACCCCGTGGACGACTTCGAGTCGGACCGCCGGGAGTGGGTCCCCCTCAAGCTCGTTCCCGACCTGGTCGCCCGCGGGGAGGTCCCGGCCGCCAACATGGTGGCCGCGCTCCTCCTGCTGCATCACCTCAGGCTCGGCCAGGACACCCCGTCCGGCCGGAGCGGCGGTGCCTAGTGTCCGAGGGCCTGCCAGACCGCCACGACCAGGGCGCCCACGGCCGTGACAACCGTGACCGCGGGCAGGGGCCAGCGGGCGTGCTCCAGGGTGGTCAGCCGTGCGTTCAGGTCCTCCAGCTCCTTGGCGGCCTCCTCGGTGCGGTGGGAGAGCAGGGCCAGCCCGCCCTCGACGCGGGCGTAGGCCACGTCCAGCCGGCGTCGTAACTCCGCGAGTTCTCCCTGGGCGACGGAATGCTCGGGATCGGCGGTCACGAACCGCTCCTTTCCGTAGTCGTCTCACATCCCTTGCATGTGCATGGTGAGTCAACCCGCCTGGTGGGCGCGTGGGGAGCGTGTGCGTACGGCATATGCGAGCCCGAGACGCACACGCCGTGTGAATGCCGCGGGCCCGGCACCTCGACAGGTACCGGGCCCGCAGGGCGTCGCTCTTCGTCATCAGCCGTAGGAGTAGAACCCCGACCCGCTCTTCCGCCCCAGCCGCCCCGCGTCGACCATGCGCTGGAGCAGCGGGGGAGCGGCGTACAGCGGCTCCTTGTACTCCTCGTACATCGAGAACGCGACCGAGGCGACCGTGTCCAGGCCGATCAGGTCGGACAGCTTCAGCGGGCCCATCGGGTGGGCGCAGCCCATCTCCATGCCGTTGTCGATGTCCTCGCGGCTGGCGATGCCCGACTCGAACATCCGGATCGCGGAGAGCAGGTACGGGATCAGCAGCGCGTTGACCACGAAGCCCGAGCGGTCCTGCGCGCGGATGGAGTGCTTGCCCAGCACCTTCTCGGTGAAGAGCTGAGCCCGGCTGAGCGTGCCCTCGGAGGTGGTGAGCGCCGGGATCAGCTCGACGAGCTGCTGCACCGGGGCCGGGTTGAAGAAGTGGATGCCGATGACGTGGTCGGGCCGCGAGGTGGCGACCGCCAGCTTCACCAGCGGGATCGAGGAGGTGTTGGAGGCCAGGATCGCGTCCGGCCGGGTCACGACCTGGTCCAGTACCTGGAAGATCTCGGTCTTGACCTGCTCGTTCTCGACGACGGCCTCGATCACCAGATCACGGTCGGCGAACTCGCCGAGGTCGGTGGTGAAGCTCAGCCGCGCCTGGGTCGCGTCCCGCTCCTCCTCGGTGATCTTGCCGCGCTCGGCGGCCTTGGTGAGCGAGTTGTACAGCCGCGTCCGGCCGATCTCCAGAGCCTCGCCGGTGGTCTCGGCGACCATCACCTCCAGACCGGAGCGGGCGCACACCTCGGCGATGCCCGCCCCCATCTGACCGCAGCCCACCACGCCGACACGTGCGATATCTCCCGAGATGCCGGTCACATCGTCCCTTTCGCTGACTCCACGACTGAGGCAGGTGCGCCGGGGTCCCCGACGCCTGCTCCGATCGTGCACGTTACCCCCGAATGGCCACGGATCCGTCCCCCGGGTCGGGCATGCTGAGAGACCGTCCACGATCCGTGACCGTGCGGATCCACAGCGTTCAGGAGGTTCTCCCATGGGCCGTGTCTCGCGTCGTGCCTTCGCGGTGGCGGCGTTGTCGGCGTTCACGATGGCGCCCGGGGCGTCGGCGGCGCCGGTTCCGTCCGGCGCGCGGACCCCGCCGACGGCGCCGGGCCCCGCCGCCGTACCGTCCGCCCGCAGCGTCGCCACCGGGATGCGGGGCATGTGGCTGGCCACGGTGGCCAACCGCGACTGGCCCACCCGACCGGGGCTGCGCGCCGCGGAGCAGCGCGCGGAACTCGTCGAGCACCTCGACACGGCGGTCCGGCACCGCCTCAACACGGTGATCTTCCAGGTGCGGCCGGCGGCCGACGCGCTGTGGCCGTCGGCGTACGAACCCTGGTCGCAGTACTTGTCCGGCAGTCAGGGCCGCGACCCGGGCTGGGACCCGCTGGGCACGGCCGTGAAGGAGGCCCACGCCCGCGGCCTGGAACTGCACGCCTGGTTCAACCCGTACCGCGTCGCCACGCACGACGACCCGGCCCAGCTCGTGCCCACCCACCCCGCGCGCAAGCACCCCGAGTGGGTGGTGCCGTACGGCGGGAAGCTCTACTACAACCCGGGGCTCCCCGAGGTCCGGGCCTTCGTCCAGGACGCGATGATGGACGCGGTGGAGAAGTACGCCGTGGACGGCGTCCACTTCGACGACTACTTCTACCCCTACCCGGTGGCGGGCCGGAGCTTCGGCGACGGCGGCACGTACAGCACCCACGGCAGCGGCTTCGCCACCAGGGACGCCTGGCGGCGGGACAACATCGACCTGCTGGTGCGCGAGACGGCGGCCCGCGTGAAGAAGGTCCGGCCGGCCGCACGCTTCGGGGTCAGCCCGTTCGGGGTGTGGCGCAACGCGGCCACCGACGCGAAGGGCTCGGACACCCGGGCGGGGGTGCAGACCTACGACGACCTGTACGCGGACACCCGCAAGTGGGTGCGCGAGGGCTGGCTCGACTACATCGTGCCGCAGTTGTACTGGCACGTCGGCCAGGACGCCGCGGACTACGCGAAGCTGGTCCCCTGGTGGGCGCAGGTGGCAAAGGGCAGCCGCACACAGCTGTACGTGGGCGAGGCGCTGTACAAGGCCGGTGACCCGGCGCAGCCCGCCGCCTGGCAGGACCCGGCCGAACTGTCCCGGCACCTCACACTGGCGCGGGAGCACCCCGAGGTACGCGGGCACGTCTTCTTCGCGGCGAAGGACATCGCCGACGACCGGATCGGCGCGATGGCGAGGGTGCGTGCCGACCACTACGCGCGGGCGGCCGGCACCCCCCGCCAGGACGGGTAGAACGGGCAGAGCGGGAAGGACAGCCGTCCGCTACAGCTGGGTCTCCCTGTGCCGGATCTCGGAGTCGGGGCCGGGCGAGCACACCGCCTCGTGCCCGTCCTGGAACCGGACCCGGTACGGGGGAGCGCCCCTCTCGCCCATGACTTCGACGATTTCCGCCACCTTGTCGTGCTCGCCGACCACCCGGCCGTGCTGGATCAGCTGGTCGCCCTCGGTTGCTCGCATGCGTGAGGCCTCCTCACCTGTGTGTGCCGCTCAGCCCCGGGCCCGCTGGGTGACCGCGATGCAGACCAGTACCGCCGCGGCCGTCAGCGGAGCGGCCACCGTCAGGTGCTCGCCCAGGAGAAGTACCGACCACACCAGTGTGAGCAGCGGCTGGGCCAACTGCAACTGGCTGGCCTTCGGGACGCCGATTGCGGCCATGCCCCGGTACCAGACGACCAGGCCGAGGAACTGCGAGCCCACCGCCACCCACAGCAGCCCGGTCACGCTGTGCGCCGTCAGGTGCACCGGCTCGAACGACAGCGCCACGGCGGCCATCGGCACGGTCAGTGGCAGGCACAGCACCAGCGCCCACCCGATGACCTGCCAGCCCGGCATCGTCCGGGCCAGTCGGCCGCCCTCTGTGTAGCCGGCCGCGCACACCAGCAGTGCCCCGAAGAGAAGGGCGTCGGCAGTGGTCAGGGCGCCGCCGCTCTGCTGCACCGTGAAGGCGAGCACGGCCGCCGCACCCGCGAGGGCGGCGATCCAGAAGGTGCGCGAAGGGCGGGTGCCCAGGCGCAGCGCGGACAGCAGCGCGGTGGTCAGTGGGAGCAGGCCGACCACGACGGCGGCGTGCGCGGTGGTGGAGGTCTGCAGGGCGAGCGTGGTCAGCAGCGGGAAGCCCAGTACGACGCCGCCGCCCACCACCGCGAGCCCGAACCAGTGCCGACGCTCGGGCAGCGGCACCCGCAGCGCCAGCAGGCAACCGCCCGCGATCACCGCGGCGAGGATGCTGCGCACGGCGATCAGGGACCAGGGTCCGAAGCCCTCCAGCCCCCAGGCGGTGGCGGGGAAGGTGAGCGAGAAGGCGACGACACCGAGGGCGGCCTGGAGGGTGCCGAACGAGCGAGTACCCGGGGCGGTGTGCTGACTACCCGGGCTGTCCGGGCTGCCCGCGCTGTCCGGAGTGCTCGGACCGTCGACCGCTATCGCCGACGAGCTGGTAGCGCTATTCTGTGCTCTCATGTACGAGCGTAGCAGTGTCGTTGAACTGGCGGACCAGTTGCGACGGGAGCTCGACCGCTACTCACCCGGCGGAAAGCTACCGTCCAGCCGGGCCCTCGTCGACCGGTTCCGGGTGAGCCCGGTGACCGTCTCCCGCGCCCTGGCGCAGCTGGCCGCCGAGGGGCTGGTGGTCACCCGGCCCGGTGCCGGGGCCTTCCGCGCCCAACGGCGCGAGCCGGCCGCGCCCTCGGGGGACACCTCGTGGCAGGAGGTCGCGCTCAGCGCCGACGGCGCCGCCGACCTCGTACCGCGCTCGGTGGACGCCTCCGGAGTCCTGGTCTCGCTGACCGCCCCGCCGCCCGGGGTCGTGGAGTTCAACGGCGGCTATCTGCACCCGTCGCTGCAGCCGGAGCGGGCGATGGCGGCTGCGCTGTCCCGGGCCGGGCGGCGTCCCGGCGCGTGGGGCCGGCCGCCGATGGACGGGCTGCCGGAGCTGCGGGAGTGGTTCGCGCGCGGCGTCGGCGGGGCCATCACGGCGGCGGAGGTGCTGATCACCTCGGGTGGCCAGTCCGGGCTGACCACCGCCCTGCGTGCCCTCGCCCCGCCCGGTGCCCCCGTCCTCGTCGAGTCCCCGACCTACCCCGGCATGCTGGCCATCGCGCGGGCGGCCGGCCTGCGTCCGGTGCCGGTCCCCGTGGACGCGGACGGAGTGCGCCCGGCCCTGCTCGCCGACGCCTTCCGGGCGACCGGTGCCCGCGTCTTCGTCTGCCAGCCCCTGTTCCAGAACCCGACGGGTGCCGTGCTCGCCCCCGAGCGGCGCGGCGAGGTGCTGCGCATCGCCCGCGAGGCCGGTGCCTTTGTCGTCGAGGACGACTTCGTGCGGCGGCTGGTGCACGAGGACGCGGGCCCGCTGCCCGCCCCGCTCGCCGCCGACGACCCGGACGGCGTCGTCGTCCACGTCTGCTCGCTGACCAAGGCGACCTCACCCAGCTTCCGCGTGAGTGCCCTGGCCGCGCGCGGGCCGGTGCTGGAGCGGCTGCGGGCCATCCAGGTCGTCGACACCTTCTTCGTGCCCCGGCCCCTCCAGGAGGCGGCGCTGGAACTCGTCGGCTCGCCCGCCTGGCCGCGCCATCTGCGTTCCATCTCGGCGGAGTTGAAGGCCCGCCGGGACGCGATGACGTCCGCGCTGCGTCTGCACCTGCCCGAGTTGTCCCTGCCCCACGTCCCCTCCGGCGGCTACCACCTGTGGCCGCGCCTGCCCGAGGGGATGGACGAGACGGCGCTCACCTCGGCGGCCCTGCGCGCGGGTGTCGCCATCACCCCCGGCCGCCCCTACTTCAGCGCCGAGCCCCCGGCCGCCCACCTGCGGCTGAGTTTCGCCGCGGTCGCGGGCGCCGGGGAGATCGCGGAAGGGGTACGACGCCTGTGCACGGCCCGCGCCGAGGTGTGGGGCGGACACCCATGAGCGGAGGCCCGCAGGCGGACGCCCGCAAAGGGACGCCCGCAGGCGGACGCCCAAAAGAGGTCGACGTGGTCTCACCCCTCCTGCGAACATCCCGGCATGAAGGCGACGCCGCCCCTACCCGAGAGCTACGAGATCTCCACCGACCCGCACCGGATCGACGCCGGACGCGTGTACCACTGGCTTTCCACCGACGCGTACTGGGCCCTCGGACGCCCCCGGGACAAGCACGACCGGGCGGTGGAGAGCTCGCTCAACTTCGGGATCTACGACGCGGCGTCCGGGGAACAGGTGGCGTACGCCCGGGTCGTGACCGACCGGGCGACCTTCGCCTGGCTGTGCGACGTGTACGTCGACCCCTCGGTACGCGGAAAGGGACTCGGGACGGCGCTGGTCGCGGCGGTACGCGAGCACCTGCGGCCGGACGGGCCGCGGCGCCTCCTGCTGGCCACGCACGACGCGCACGGCGTCTACGAGAAGCTCGGCTTCACGGCGCTGGACCGGCCGGACCAGTGGATGGTGCTCGCCCTCGGCCAGTGAGCCGTGGCACACCCTCGGTGACCCACAGGTAACACCCCTTGACCCGCGTACCTCCGCGCAGCACCATCACGGCATGGCGCTTCGGGTCACGTTCGTCGCGGCCGCACGCAGCTCACCGCTGCTCGCGGAGCGCTTCGACGACGACCGGCCGCTGGACCAGGCCGGATGGGACGTGGCGCTGCGCGCCGCGGGCCGTCTGCTGCCGCTCGCGGCGGCCGAGCTGCGCTACTGCTCGCCCACGCCCCGCAGTCGCGCCACCGGGGACGCCCTCGGCTGCGCGCCGCTCGTGCAACTCGCCCTGCGGGACTGCGACATGGGCCGCTGGCGCGGGCTGACCCTCGGCGAGGCCATGGCCCGCGAGCCGGCGGCCGTGGACGCCTGGCTCGCCGACCCGCGGACGGCCCCGCACGGAGGGGAGCCGCTGCTGACCTTCATCTCCCGGGTCGGCGGCTGGCTCGACACCCGTCCCGGCGCGGACGGCGACCGTATCGTCGCCGTGGCCGAGCCGTCCGTGATCCGGGCCGCGCTGGTGTACGTCCTGAAGGCGCCGCCCGCGACGTACTGGAACCTGGACGTGCGGCCCCTGTCGACGACCACCGTCACGGGCCGTGCGGGCCGCTGGAACCTCCGCTTCGAGGAGACGGCCGCCTAGAGTCCCGCGAACGTCCGCCCGGCGGCCCCGGGTTCGGACGCCTCGCGGAGGTAGTCCGTAGTGAGCAACAGGTCCTTGGCCGGGCCGCCCACGCGCCACACCGTCCGCCAGTGGTCCTCGTCCCGGACGGTGAACTCGCCGTGGTAGAGGTCGGCGGCGCAGGGATGGTCGGCCACATGGCGGCCCGAAGTCAGATCCAGACCGTGGAAGGGCCGCCCGTCCGCGAAGCGCACGTCGGCGGTGCCCGGCCCGGCCCCGGGTTCGTAACGCAGCGTCCGCTCGGCGGGGCGGGTCACGCCCTGCCAGGTGAAGTCCCCGGTCTCCCGGCTCAGCAGCCCGCCGCCGGCGAGCGCGTCGAACGTCGTGGTCCCCGCGAAGCGGCCCTCCGCACCGCTCGCCAGATCCCGCACCGACCGCTCGGTGCGCCACCGGCCCGCGAGATACGCCAGCACATCGGGCACCGGCCACAACCCGCCCATTTCCACCCGCTTTCCGTCTCCGTCCCCCTGGTTGCTGCGCGACCCATTGACGCGCCCCCACCCCCTCCCTATCTTGCCGTTCGAAGTGCTGACCAACATCCGATATTTCGAACGACCTAGTGAGAGCCGCGGAGTATCCATGTCACGCACCCGCTGGAGACTCGGTCTCAGCGCCACCGCCCTCCTGACCGCCTCGGCCCTGCTGCCGTCGCCGGCGCACGCCGAGGCAGTCACCGACTACGCGATCACCGTCGACCCGTCCGACGAGGGCGCCGCGATCGACGACACGATGTACGGCGTCTTCTACGAGGACATCAACCGGGCGGCGGACGGCGGCCTGTACGCCGAACTCGTGCAGAACCGGTCCTTCGAGTACTCCACCGCCGACAACGCCTCCTACACGCCGCTCACCTCCTGGGTGGCCGAGGGCACGGCACAGGTCCTGAACGACGACGGCCGCCTCAACGAGCGCAACCGCAACTACCTCTCCCTGGACGCCGGCTCGTCCGTCACCAACGCCGGCTACAACACCGGCGTCCGGGTGGAGAAGGGCAAGAAGTACGACTTCTCCGTGTGGGCCCGCGCCGAGAGCGGCACGACCCTCACCGTCACCCTCCGGGACGCCGCCGGCACGCTCGCGAAGGTCCGCCAGGTCGCCGCGAAGGGGAAGTGGCGCAAGTACACCGCCACCTTCAAGGCGACCCGCACCAGCAGCCACGGCCGTCTCGCCGTCGCCACCACCGACCACGCCGCCCTCGACATGGTGTCCCTCTTCCCCCGCGACACCTACCGGCACCAGTCCAACGGCCTGCGCAAGGACCTCGCCGAGAAGATAGAGGCCCTCGACCCCGGCTTCCTGCGCTTCCCCGGCGGCTGCCTCGTCAACACCGGCTCCATGGAGGACTACAGCGAGGCGAGCGGCTGGCAGCGCGAACGCAGCTACCAGTGGAAGGACACCATCGGCCCCGTCGAGGAGCGCGCCACCAACGCCAACTTCTGGGGCTACAACCAGAGCTACGGCCTCGGCTACTACGAGTACTTCCGCTTCGCAGAGGACATCGGTGCCATGCCGCTGCCCGTCGTCCCCGCCCTGGTCACCGGCTGCGGCCAGAACAAGGCCACCGACGACGACGCGCTGCTGAAGCGGCACATCCAGGACACCCTGGACCTCATCGAGTTCGCCAACGGCCCCCGCGGCAGTGAATGGGGAGCCAAGCGTGCCGAGATGGGCCACGCCAAGCCCTTCCGCCTCACCCACATCGGGGTCGGCAACGAGGAGAACCTCCCCCGGGAGTTCATGGCCCGCTTCAAGGAGTTCCGCGCAGCCATCGAGGCGGAGCACCCGGACATCACCGTCGTCTCCAACTCCGGCCCGGACGACTCCGGCACCACCTTCGACACCGCCTGGCAGCTGGGTCGAGAGGCCGGCGTCGAGATGATCGACGAGCACTACTACAACAGCCCGCAGTGGTTCCTGAAGAACAACGACCGCTACGACTCGTACGACCGGAACGGCCCCAAGGTCTTTCTCGGCGAGTACGCCTCCCAGGGCAACGCCTGGAAGAACGCGCTGTCCGAGGCCGCCTTCATGACGGGTCTGGAGCGCAACGCGGACATCGTCAAACTCGCCTCCTACGCCCCGCTGCTCGCCAACGAGGACTACGTGCAGTGGAGCCCGGACATGATCTGGTTCAACAACCACGCGTCCTGGAACTCGGCCAACTACGAGGTCCAGAAGCTCTTCATGAACAACACCGGTGACCGCGTCGTCCCCTCGAGGGCGACCGGCACGCCGGCCGTCAGTGGCCCCGTCACCGGCGCCGTCGGCCTGTCGACCTGGGCGACCAGCGTGGCGTACGACGACGTGAAGGTGACCTCGGCCGACGGGAAGACCCTCCTGGCCGACGACTTCTCCGGTGACGCCTCGCGGTGGACCCACTCGGGCACGGGCAGCTGGACCGTCCAGGACGGCCAGTACGTGCAGACCGACGCCGCCGCCGAGAACACCCTGGTCACGGCGGGTGACCCGACATGGCAGAACTACGACCTGCACGTGAAGGCCACCAAGAAGTCCGGCAAGGAGGGCTTCCTCGTCGCCTTCGGCGTCAAGGACACCGGCAACTACTACTGGTGGAACCTGGGCGGCTGGAACAACACCCAGTCCGCCGTCGAGCAGGCCTCCGACGGCGGCAAGTCGACGCTCGTCTCCAAGGCCGGATCGATCGAGACGGGCCGCGCCTACGACATCGACATCAAGGTGCGGGGGCGGCAGGTGACCCTCTACCTCGACGGCGAGGAGTGGGGCAGCTTCACCGACGACAAGCCGGCCGAGCCGTTCCGCCAGATCGTCACCGAGGACGCGCGCACCGGCGACCTGATCGTCAAGGTCGTCAACGCCCAGGACACGGCGGCCCGCACCGCCGTCGACCTCGGCGGCGCCAAGGTCGCCTCCAAGGCCCGCGTCACCACGCTGGCCGCCGACCCGGACGCGGTCAACACCGAGACGGACACACCGGTCACCCCGGTGCGGTCGACCTTCTCCGGAGTGGCGAGCGAGTTCACGTACACCTTCCCGGCGAACTCGGTGACGTTCCTGCGGATCAGACAGCGCTAACCGGCGGAGCCGGCCACCGGACCGGCCTGGGACGGCCTCACCCGTACGCGCGGGTCGTCCCAGGCCTCGAAGCCGGCGTACTCCGCCGGGCCGTCGTCCTCGTCCGAGTGCCCGTCCCCGCGGCCCGCACGGCGTTAGCGTGGGGTCCCATGATCGTATGGCTCAACGGCACCCACGGCGCGGGCAAGACCACGACCAGCGCACTCGTGCAGCGACTGCTCCCGGACTCGCGGGTGTTCGACGCCGAGAAGGTCGGCGAGACACTCATGGACATCACGCCGGCGCTGCCCGGGGCCGGGACGGACAACTTCCAGCACTGGCCGCCGTGGCGGCCGCTCGTCGTCGAGACCGCCCGCCACGTACTCGACTACGCCGGCGGCACCCTGGTGATGCCCATGACGGTCTTGGTCGAGCGGTACTGGCGGGAGATCGACGCGGGCCTCGCCCGGCGCGCCATTCCGGTACGGCACTTCGTTCTCCACGCCGACCAGGACACTCTCCGCAGACGCATCGAGAACGACACCGTTCTCGGCCCCTCCTCCTTCCGTCTCGCCTACCTCGAGCCCTACGCCGAGGCCGCCCGCACGTGGCTGCACGCCGAGGCAGAGGTCGTCGACACCACGCACCTCACACCCGCCGATGCCGCCCTGCGGGTCGCGGCGGCCCTCGAGGACTGAGGCCCGCTGTGACCGAGAATCCGCTGCCGACAGCATCGCGGTACTGCGCGTGTCGTCACGGCCGTCGCCACGGGCAGCCCCGGGTGGGTCAGGCGTCCAGGGGGCGCCGGGCGGGGCCGTCGCCGCCCCGCCGGGCGTCTCCGAACACCACGTCGGCGAAGTGGATACCGAAGCCGATCGTGTCGGGCTCCTCCCACTCGGCGACGAGGCGACGGCGATGGCCGGCGGCCTGGGCGGGGTCGTGGTCGAAGGCTGAGGACCATTCGGGGTGGTCGATCCGGATCGGCGGGTGCAGGGCGTCACCGAAGGCGATCAGCCGCCGGCCGTCGCAGCCGCTCGTTCCGGTCAGTCGCGGAGTACGACATGGTCCGTCTCTCCTTCTTCCGCGTCGGGTCGTCGCCGTGTCCCTCGGAGGAGGGCTCACCGCTGGTCGGTCTCGCCCCTGAACAGCAGCGCGTACTTCAGGGCCTGCTCGAGCAGACGATCACGCGTCCGTAGCCGACGCCGGCGACTCGGGTCCGGGGTCTCTGCGCTGGTTGGCATGGAAGCGCGCCTTCTTCTGGCGATTCCCGCACGTGTTCATGTCGCACCATTTGCGGGTGCGGCTTCGGCTGGTGTCGAAGAAGGCGGCTCGGCAGGTCGGTGAGGCGCACAAGGCCAGTCTTCCGTCCCGTTCGCCCGAGATGACACTGATCGCGTCGGCGGCGATCACGCTGAGGGCATCCTCCACGCGGGAAGCCGGGCCGAGTCGCCATTGCCGCTTGCCCTCGGACGTCAGGACGGCCGCGGGCCGGCCCTGGGTGCTGCGGTCGTTGATGACGTGGACGGCGGGTTCGGGGAGGGGGGCCTGGACCGCGGCCGCTGTCGCGGCGGCGTGGATCGACTCCCTCAGTTCCCGGGCGAGGTCGAGCTGGGCAGTGGTGCAGGAGTCCACGGCGAGTCCGTACACGGCCAGCCAGTCGACGAGCCGGTGCGGCACGGGAATCCGCTCCACGGCGTCGCCGTGCCGCTCGGACAGGGTCCCCGTGAAGCTGGTCGCGAGCACCGAGCCGAGGCGGAAGTCAGGGAAGTCGGCACGCATGGAACCACCTTAGCCGGTTGCGGCGCGGCTCGAAGGACTGTTAGAACCGTCTTTGCCGGTTCCGCGAAGCCAGGAGGTCTCATGTCCCGTCCCGCCAGCGACGTGCAAGCATTCGAAGTCCACGCAACCGACGCCGAACTCGACGATCTGCGCGCGCGACTGGCCGCGGCCCGCCTGCCGGAGGCGGAGACGGTCCACGGCGCCGGGCCAGGCTCTCCCCGATGGGGGCAGGGCGTTCCTCTCGCCGACCTCGTCGATGTCGTGAACTACTGGCGCACCGGGTACGACTGGCGGTCGTTCGAAGCGCGCCTCAACCGGATCGGCCAGTTCCGCACGACCGTCGACGGTCTGGGAATCCACTTCCTGCACCGCCGGTCCGCGCGCGCGGATGCCACTCCTCTGGTACTGACCCACGGCTGGCCGGGCAGCATCGCCGAGTTCACCGATGTGGTGGAGGAGTTGGCGGATCCGAAGGATGCGGATGCGCCGGCGTTCCACGTCGTGGTCCCGTCGCTGCCGGGCTTCGGATTCAGCGACAGGCCGGCCACCACCGGGTGGGGAACCGAGAAGATCGCGGCCGCGTGGGTCGAACTGATGGGAAGGCTCGGCTACAGCGAGTTCGTAGCCCACGGCGGCGACTGGGGAGGCAATATCACCACGGTCCTCGGCGGCAGGTTCCCGGCGCACGTTCTCGGCATCCACACCACGTTCGCGGAGGCGCCGCCCGGATTGACGACGGACGGGCTGACGGCGCTCGAGCGCCGGTGGACCGAGGAGACCCGCGATTTCTGGCAACGCCGCGCGGCGTACGCCAAGCAGCAGGCGACCCGGCCGCAGACCATCGGCTACTCACTCGTCGACTCACCGGTCGGGCTTCTGGCCTGGATACTCGACAAGTTCGCCGAGTGGTCGGACACCGAGGACAGCCCGTTCGAGACGATCTCCAGGGACCGCGTTCTCGACGACGTCACCCTGTACTGGCTGACGCGGACCGGCGCCTCGGCGGCCCGCATCTACTACGAAAGCCACAACTCACTCGACCCCGAACTCCGGGTCGACGTCCCGTCGGCGATCACCATGTACCCCCGCGACATCGAGAAGAGCCCGCGCGTCTGGGCGCAGGAGAGGTACCGCCGCATCGTGCGCTGGAGGTCTCCGGAGAGCGGGGGGCACTTCCCTTCGCTGGAGGTCCCGCAGTACTTCGTCAAAGACCTGCAAGAGGGCCTCGCGGCAGTGCTGGCCGCTCATCGGTGAACGCGGCCGGGCGGCCGGCACCCGGCCGCCGCCTGATCCGTCCCGAGGTGTTGCCCGACGGCTTCCGGGCCGTTCTGTCATCGCCGGAGGAAGGCACTTTCTGCGTGAAGGACATCGGTTCGAGGCCCCGGCTTGGGGTGTCCAACTGACGGGTCGGGGGTGGTCGGGCACGCCGGAGCGCGTTCGCTGACTGGGTTCCTACGCGGGGCCGACCCGATCCCTTCCGGCCTCAGGCGGCCGTATGCCATTTCAGATAGGCGCGCCGGCACCGGGCGCGGACGAGCCGTTCGAGGAGAAGGGCGACGGCCGGAGAGTAGGGCGTCTTCGACGGCTTGCCCGCACCGAGGCGGGCGAGCTGCCGCGACGTGACGGCCTGGACGGCCGCGGCTGCCAGCGTCTTGTTCCGGAAACGGGTGCGGGGCGGGCGGGCCTGCGCATCACCGCCGGCAAGCCACTGTCCCGGCAGAGTGGGGTCGATTGCCAGCGCCGTGGCCAGGCCGGCCATGGCGACTCCGGAGTCGATCACCTGTTGGGCGACCGCGCGTCGCCGGATCCCTCCGGTCAGCAGCAGTGGCAGCGGCGAGGTGGCGACGAGCCGCTCGGCGAGTTCAAGGAAGTACGCCTCGCGGGCAAGGGTGCGGCCGTCCGCGGGGAAGCCCGCCGTGGCCAGGCTCTCGATGCTGCCGCCGGACAGCTCGACCAGGTCGGCCCCCACATCGGCGAGCATCTTGATCACGTCACGTGCGTCGTCGGTGTCGAATCCGCCGCGCTGGAAGTCCGCCGAGTTCAGTTTCACTCCCACGGCGAATCCCGTGCCGACGCGCTCGCGGACCGCGCCCATGACGTCGAGCAGCAGGCGGGCGCGGTTGTGCAGGCTGCCGCCCCAGCGATCGTCGCGCCGGTTCACCAGGGGAGAGAGGAACTGGGAGAGGAGGTAGCCGTGGGCGGCATGGATCTCGACTCCGTCGAAGCCGGCCTGCTGGGCCCGCTGCGCGGTCACGGCGAAGCGTTCCACCGTCTCGTCGATCTCCTGGGCGGTCATCGGCCGGGGCGTCGGGTACATGCTGGAGAAGCCGCCGGCGTCGATCGGCACTGAGGAGGGGGCCCAGGTGGTGCCGGCGAGGTCTTTGGGGATGACGCGCCCTGGGTGGTTGATCTGCATCCAGATCTGTCCGCCTGCCGATTTGCCGGCCGCCGCCCAGCGCTGGAACGGCTCCAGCGGCGTGTCCTGCTCCAGGACGACGTCGCCGGGCTGGGCAACTGCTCTGCCGTCGATCATGACGTGTCCGGTGATCAGGAGCCCGGCGCCTCCCGCGGCCCAACGGCGGTAGAGCGTGAGGAGTTCGTCACCGGGCAGCTGGCCCGGCGCGGCGAGCAACTCCTCCATCGCGGCCTTCGCGATCCTGTTGGGCAGCGGAGCGCCGTTGCCCAGGGGCAGCGGCGCATTCAGCGTGGTCATCTTTTCTCCCATGACGTCGGCTCTGGGCGGCCTCGGTGGGCTGTCGGTGCCGTTGTCCGTCTTCGCGCCGCAGGTGGTGGCGTCACGAGGTGGCGGGGTCGAGGTCGCTCACGTCGTCGAATCCGGCCTTGCGGTTGAGGTTGCCGGTGATGCGGGCGACCGCGGTCCGGGGAAGCAGGCGCGACGCCCAGGTTCCGGCGCGGTTGGAGGCGCGTCCGGGGAAGGAGACGGACCGGCCGCGTGCGAAGTCGTCGAGTGTTCCGGCAGCGACGCCGGCGGGGGTGTCCGTCGTCTTCGGGTCCATGGACGCGGTCGTACGGTCGAAGAATCCGGTGTCGGTGGCTCCCGGGTGGGCCGCCATCACGCGTACGCCGGTACCTCGTACCTCCTCGGCGAGTGCCTCGGTGAACGAGAGCACGAATGCTTTGGTGGCGGCGTAACTGGCCTGGTACGGCATGGGCTGGAAGGCGGCGGTGGAGGCGACGTTGACGATGCCGCCGCGGCCGCGTTCGACCATGCCGGCGCCCAGGAGGTGGACCAGGCCGATCAGCGCGGTGACGTTCACGTCGACGGACTGGAAGTTGGGTTCGAGAGGACGGCCGAGGAAGGGCCCCACCGACCCCGTCCCGGCGTTGTTGACCAGGAGGTCCACGTCCAGGCCGAGTTCCTCGATGGCGTCGACCACCGTCTGCGGGGACCGCCGGTCCGAGAGGTCCGCGGCGATCACGTCGACTCGGACGGAATGCGCCTTCCGGATCTGCCCGGCAAGGGTGTGGAGTGCGTCGGCCGAGCGGGCGACAAGGACGAGGTGTGCGCCTCGGGAGGCGAGTTCCCGTGCGTAGGCCTCGCCCAGTCCCTTCGAAGCGCCGGTGACCACGGCGGTGGTGTTCGTGTAGTCGTGCATGAGTGAGTGCTTCCTGTTCGGCTGGGCGCCGGGCCGCGTCGGAGTGGACGGGCCTCGGGAAGGAGGGACGCGGGGAGCGTCCCGCTCTGGGGCGGCCTCGTGGACACAGCGGGAGCGAGGACCGATTACTTCGAGTCTCGAAGGAATATAACACTTCGAGCCTCGAAGTAAAAAGGCTAGGGTGAGGCCATGACGCGAAGCACCCTCGAGGCAGTGGTGGTGGCGAACCACCAGATCTTCATGCGGACCAGTGACCGGATCGAGACCGTCCTGGCCGAACACGGTCTGACGCAGGCGACCGCTCAGGCACTCTGGGCGATCGACCCGGCCGAGGCGCCGCCCTCGATGAAGGAACTGGCCGGGCGGTTGTACTGCAACGCGCCCAACCTCAGCTTCGTCATGAATCAGCTCACCGGCCGGGGGCTCGTCGAACGTTCCGCCGACCCCGCCGACCGCCGTTCACGCGTCGCGGCGCTGACGGGGGACGGCCGACGGGTGCGTTCCGCGCTGATCGAGGCAACACTGGCCCTGAGTCCGTTTGCCCGGCTGGACGCCGACGACCTGCTCGAGCTGGTGAGTCTCCTGGGGAAGGCGCTCGAACCGGCAACAGGTCCGGCGTGAGATCCGGCAGACCGAGGGCGCTTTGGGTACGCGGGCCCCAGTCCGTGACCGCCGAGTGCCGCCAGTCGCACGCCGCCGCCACCACCCTCGCCCGCTCGCCGGCCACGGCACCTCCTGCCCGGCTGCGGGGACGCACTTCGGAACTGTCGCAACGCAGCGTTATGGGGCCAAGATCCGCAAGTTGATCGCCTCGTCCGCACACCGGAATCCTCGGTCACGTCGCCGCCCGCCGCCGGGGCGAGGGGATTGCATAAACGTGCAGCGAAACGTATAGTCATGCCATCAAGGAGGAGGGTTTCCCATGGCGGTACGTGCGGCGGTGGCCGGAGCGAGTGGATATGCGGGCGGTGAGCTGCTGCGTCTGCTCCTCGCGCACCCCGAGGTCGGGATCGGCGCCCTGACCGGCAACTCCAACGCGGGACAGTGGCTCGGTGCGCTGCAGCCGCATCTGCTGCCGCTGGCCGACCGGATCCTGGAGCCGACCACGGCGCAGGCGCTCGCCGGGCACGACGTCGTCTTCCTCGCGCTGCCGCACGGACAGTCCGCCGCCGTCGCCGAGCAGCTCGGGCCGGACGTGCTGGTCGTGGACATGGGCGCCGACTTCCGGCTCAGGGACGCGGCCGACTGGGAGGCGTTCTACGGCTCCCCGCACGCCGGTACCTGGCCCTACGGCCTCCCCGAACTGCCGGGTGCCCGCGCCGCGCTGGAGGGGACCAGGCGCGTCGCGGTGCCCGGTTGCTACCCGACCGCCGTGTCGCTGGCGCTCTTCCCGGCGTACGCCGCCTCGCTCGCGGAGCCCGAGGCGGTGATCGTCGCCGCCTCCGGGACCTCCGGCGCGGGCAAGGCCGCCAAACCGCACCTGCTCGGCAGCGAGGTCATGGGCTCCATGTCGCCGTACGGCGTCGGCGGCGGCCACCGGCACACCCCCGAGATGATCCAGAACCTCGGCGCGGTCGCCGGCGAGCCGGTCTCCGTCTCCTTCACGCCGACTCTCGCGCCGATGCCCCGCGGCATCCTCGCCACGTGCACCGCCAAGGCCCGCCCCGGGGTGAGCGCCGAGTCCGTCCGCGCCGCCTACGAGAAGGCCTTCGCCGACGAACCCTTCGTGCACCTCCTGCCCGAGGGCCAGTGGCCGGCGACCGCCTCCGTCCACGGTTCCAACGCCGTTCAGATCCAGGTCGCGTACGACGCCGCCGCGGGCCGCATCATCGCCATCAGCGCCATCGACAACCTGGCCAAGGGCACCGCCGGCGGTGCCGTCCAGAGCATGAACATCGCCCTGGGTCTCGACGAGACCACCGGACTGACGACGATCGGAGTCGCGCCGTGAGTGTGACGGCAGCAAAGGGGTTCACGGCGGCCGGTATCGCCGCCGGGATCAAGCAGAGTGGCGGCCCCGACCTGGCCCTCGTGGTCAACACCGGCCCCCGCCGCGCCGCCGCGGGCGTCTTCACCTCCAACCGGGTCAAGGCGGCGCCGGTCCTGTGGTCCGAGCAGGTACTGAAGAGCGGGCAGCTGTCCGCCGTCGTCCTCAACTCCGGTGGTGCCAACGCCTGCACCGGCCCCAAGGGCTTCCAGGACACCCACGCCACCGCCGAGAAGGTCGCGGAGGTGCTCGGGACGGGCGCCGGAGAGGTCGCGGTGTGCTCCACCGGGCTCATCGGCGTACTGCTCCCCATGGACAAGCTGCTCCCGGGCGTGGAGGCGGTCGCCGGTCAGCTCTCCGAGCACGGCGGTGAGAAGGCCGCCATCGCCATCAAGACCACCGACACCGTGCACAAGACGTCCGTGGTGACCAAGGACGGCTGGACCGTCGGCGGCATGGCCAAGGGCGCCGGCATGCTCGCGCCGGGCCTGGCCACCATGCTCGTCGTCCTCACCACCGATGCCGACCTCGGCACCGAGGTACTCGACCGCGCCCTGCGCGACGCCACCCGGGTCACCTTCGACCGCGTCGACTCCGACGGCTGCATGTCCACCAACGACACGGTGCTGCTGCTCGCCTCGGGGGCCTCGGGCGTCACCCCGGAGTACGAGGCGTTCGCCGACGCGGTACGCGGTGTCTGCGACGACCTGGGGCAGCAGCTCATCCGGGACGCCGAGGGCGCCAGCAAGGACATCAGGGTCGAGGTCGTGAACGCCGCGAGCGAGGACGACGCCGTCCAGGTGGGCCGCACCATCGCCCGCAACAACCTCCTCAAGTGCGCCATCCACGGAGAGGACCCCAACTGGGGCCGCGTGCTCTCCGCCATCGGCACCACGTCCGCCGCCTTCGAGCCGGACCGCCTCAACGTCGCCATCAACGGCGTCCGGGTCTGCGAGAACGGCGGCGTCGGAGAGGACCGCGAGCTGGTCGACATGCGCTACCGCGAGGTCCACATCGTCGCCGACCTCGCCGCCGGCGAGGCCACCGCCACCATCTGGACCAACGACCTCACCGCAGACTACGTCCACGAGAACAGCGCCTACAGCTCGTGAGTACGACGAGGAAGCACACCGCGCTCCCCAAGGCCCAGATCCTCATCGAGGCGCTGCCCTGGCTGACCCGGCACCACGGCAAGACGGTGGTCATCAAGTTCGGCGGCAACGCCATGGTGGACGAGGACCTGAAGGCCGCCTTCGCCCAGGACGTCGTCTTCCTGCGCCACGCCGGCCTCAAGCCCGTCGTCGTGCACGGCGGCGGCCCGCAGATCAGCCGGGCGCTCGACAAGGCCGGCATCGTCAGCGAGTTCAAGGCCGGCCTGCGCGTCACCACCGAGGACGCCATGGACGTCGTACGCATGGTGCTGGCCGGGCAGGTGCAGCGCGAGCTGGTCGGGCTGCTCAACGAGCACGGGCCGTTCGCCGTCGGCCTCACCGGCGAGGACGCGCACACCATCACGGCCACCAGGCACCGGCCCGAGATCGACGGCGAGTTCGTCGACATCGGACGGGTCGGTGAGATCACCGAGATCGACACCGGCGCCATCGAGGCGCTGCTCGCCGACGGCCGCATCCCGGTCGTCTCCTCGATCGCCCGTTCCCAGGACGACGGACATGTCTACAACGTCAATGCTGATACGGCGGCTGCGGCACTCGCTGCGGCGCTCGGCGCCGAGACTCTCATGGTCCTCACCGACGTCGAGGGCCTCTACGAGGACTGGCCGAACTCCGACGAGGTGATCAGCCGCCTGACCGCCTCCCAGTTGGAGAAGCTACTGCCCGAGCTGTCCAGCGGCATGGTGCCGAAGATGGAGGGCTGCCTGCACGCCGTACGGGGCGGCGTCACCACCGCCCGCGTCATCGACGGCCGGGTCCAGCACTCGATCCTGCTGGAGATCTTCACCGACGAGGGCATCGGCACGATGGTCGTGCCGGACGAACAGGGGGAGTCGTGAGCATCACAGGGGAAGCCGTGCGCGAAACAGGGGCAACCGTGAGCAACGAAGAGCTGACCGGGCGGTGGCAGGGCGCGCTCATGAACAACTACGGCACCCCGCGCCTGCCCCTGGTACGCGGCGAGGGCGCCCGGCTCTGGGACGCCGACGGCAACGAGTACCTCGACTTCGTCGGCGGCATCGCGGTCAACGCGCTCGGTCACGCCCATCCGGCCGTGGTCGAGGCGGTCGGCCGGCAGATCGCCTCCCTCGGCCACGTCTCCAACCTCTTCATCGCCGAGCCCCCCGTCACCCTCGCCGAACGGCTTCTCCAGCGCTTCGGCCGCGACGGCAAGGTCTACTTCTGCAACTCCGGCGCCGAGGCCAACGAGGGCGCCTTCAAGATCGGCCGGCTGACCGGGCGGCCGCACATGGTGGCCACCGACGGCGGCTTCCACGGCCGCACGATGGGCGCCCTGGCGCTGACCGGCCAACCGGGCAAGCGGGAACCGTTCCTGCCGCTGCCCGGCGACGTCACCCACGTACCGTACGGCGACCCGCAGGCGCTGGCGGCGGTGGTGACCGAGGAGACCGCCCTCGTCGTCATCGAGCCGATCCAGGGCGAGAACGGCGTCGTCGTCCCTCCGCCCGGGTATCTGAAGGCGGCCAGGGCCATCACCGCCGCCACCGGGGCGCTCCTCGTCCTGGACGAGGTACAGACCGGCGTCGGCCGGACCGGGCACTGGTTCGAGTACCAGGCCCACGAGGGCGTCCTGCCGGACGTCGTCACCCTCGCCAAGGGCCTCGGCGGCGGCCTGCCGCTGGGCGCGACGGTCGCCTTCGGACGCGCCGCCGAACTCCTCCAGCCCGGTCACCACGGCACGACCTTCGGCGGCAACCCGGTCGCCTGCGCCGCCGGACTCGCCGTTCTCGACACCATCGCGGACGAGGGACTGCTGGACAACGTCAAGCGGCAGAGCGAGAAGATCCGCGGCGGCGTCGAGGCCCTCGGCCACCCGCTGATCGGCCACGTCCGGGGTGCGGGTCTCCTCCTGGGTATCGTGCTCACCGAGCCGCTGGCACCCCGGGTGCAGCAGGCGGCTCAGGACGCCGGAATCCTGGTGAACGCGCCCGCACCCGATGTCGTACGGCTGATGCCCGCGCTGAATCTCGGCGACGATGTGGTGGACGCGTTCCTCGGGGCGCTGCCCGGCATCCTTGACCAGGCCCACGCGGCCCACGGGGACGGACGATCCGGAGAATGAGACGACGATGAGCCATGCGCAGGAGCACGAGCAGACGGCCGGGCCCGCCCTTCCGCAGACCCGCACCGCACGCCACCGCCGGATCGTGGACATCCTCAACCGGCAGGCGGTGCGCTCGCAGAGCCAGCTGGCGAAGCTGCTCGCCGACGACGGACTGACCGTCACGCAGGCGACGCTCTCCCGGGACCTGGACGAGCTGAACGCGGTGAAGATCCGCAACACCGACGGCGACCTCATCTACGCGGTGCCCAGCGAGGGCGGTTTCCGAACCCCGCGGGCCCCGCTCGGGGAGTCGGCGAAGGAGGAGCGGATGCGGCGGCTCTCCGCGGAGCTGCTGATCTCCGCCGAGGCGTCGGCGAACCTCGTGGTCCTGCGGACCCCTCCGGGGGCGGCTCAGTTCCTCGCCTCGGCGATCGACCAGGCGGAGCTGCACGACATCCTGGGTACGATCGCGGGTGACGACACGCTGATGCTGATCAGCAGGGAGCCCACGGGCGGGCAGGCGCTGGCGGATCACCTGCTGCGGTTGGCCGGGAACGGCCACTGAGCGCCGCCCGCGGCCGAGGCGGAGCCCGGGGCGGACGCCGGTTTCAGCGACAGCAGCAGCACGATCCCGGACACGGTCGCGGCGCCGGCGAGCACGGCACGCCGAGCGGGGTGGTTCTTCCTCATCTGCCCCGGACTCCTGACGTCCGTCGCTCACATCTCGAACGACTCGTGATGGGTACGGCGGGCGGGGACTCCCGCGCCACGCAGAGCCTCGTACACCGACTGGGCGAAGCCGGGTGGCCCACACAGGAAGACGTCGTGGCGGTCGACGTCCGGGATCTTGTGGCGCAGGGTCTGGGCCGAGATGTCCGGGCGCTCCCCGTTCGGACTGTTGACCGCGTACATCAGCCGGGCCCCGCGCTCGTCGGCGATTTCGGCGAGTTCCTCCCACAGGGCCAGGTCGTGGGTGCTGTTGGCCCGGCAGAGCAGTGAGGTCACCGGACGCGCCGGGCAGCGTCCCACCACAGCCACCACACGCCCGCCGCGCCCGCCCACGCGGTGAGCAGCAGGAGGACGGCGGGGGAGCGGCCGTGGTGGTCACGGTTCCTCCGTGGAGACTTGGCCTGTGGCCCACAGATACGCGCCGCACCACCCGGGCGTGCAGCCCGGCACCGTAGTTCACCCGTCACCCGTCATCCGTCACCCGTCACCCGTCATCCGTCCGCGGGCTCAGTAGCGCGTGATCGCCGTGGCCCCGCCGGTCCCACCAGGTGACCCGGCCCTCGGTCGAGCCGGTCTCCGGCGCGACCGCGGTGATCAGCTGGCTGCCGCCGCCGGTGTCCGCCATCCGGGCCGGCAGCGGCCGGGGAACGGGCCCGTCGGCGGGCGCGGCAGCGAGCACGAGGAGGGACGCGGAGACGAGAACGGCGACTGCACCGGGGGGCATGGCTCAGACGGTAGACGGGGGCAGCGGCAACGGCAGCCCGGGAAGGCCGTCGATGCTCGTCGCGATGTGCTCCTTCTTGGTGAAGTACGCGTCGAGCGAGGCGTCGTCCTCGCGCGCGAAGCGCTTGGCGTGCAGGTCGCGATCGTTCTCGTACGCCATGAAGGGGACGGCGTAGCCGCAGGTGTCGCGGATGAGTTCGGCCCTGACGACGATGATCGAGCGCAGCCCGTGCGAGGCGGTGTCGATGTCCGGGAAGTGGGCGAGCAGCTCCGGGAAGCGGGGGTCGTCGCGGAAGACCGGCTCGCCGCGGCCGTGCACCCGGACGATGTTCGGTGGGCCCTGGAAGGCGCACCACATCAGGGTGATCCGGCCGTTCTCGCGCAGGTGGGCGACCGTCTCGGCGTTGGAGCCGGCGAAGTCGAGGTAGGCCACGCTGAGTTCGTCGAGCACCGCGAAGCTGCCCGTGAGGCCCTTGGGGGACAGGTTGACCGTGCCGTCACCGGCCAGAGGGGCGGTGGCGGTGAAGAAGAGGGGCTGTGCCTCGATGAAAGTGCGCAGTCTGCCGTCTATGCGTTCATAAGTCTTTCCCATGTCTCATCATTATGGGGTGTTGGTCGTACACCTGTCCCGGGAATTTCCTGGTGGTCCCGCCATGCGGACGCCGCTACCGCGCCCTCGACCGGCCCGCCGGATTGACGAGTCATGCATGGCTCTGCATACTCATGCATGTCACCGGATGTACCGTGCGGAGGCGGTGGCACATCAACGGCCCTGAGGAGCGACCCAAGTGAGCAGCAACAGCGGTGACGTCCGGCTCTGGGGCGGCCGTTTCGCCGACGGCCCCGCCGAGGCCCTGGCGAAGCTGTCCGCGTCCGTCCACTTCGACTGGCGGCTCGCGCCCTACGACATCGCCGGCTCGCGCGCCCACGCGCGCGTGCTGCACGCGGCAGGGCTGCTCACGGAGGACGAGCTGACCCGGATGACCGCCGGCCTCGACCGGCTCGAGGCGGACGTCGCCGACGGCTCCTTCGTCGGCACCATCGCCGACGAGGACGTCCACACCGCTCTGGAGCGCGGCCTGCTGGAGCGGCTCGGTGCCGACCTCGGCGGCAAACTGCGCGCCGGCCGCTCCCGCAACGACCAGGTGGCGACCCTCTTCCGCATGTACCTGCGCGACCACGCCCGGACCGTCGGTGGTCTGATCGCCGACCTCCAGGACGCGCTGATCGGCCTCGCCGAGGCCCATCCGGACGTGGCGATGCCCGGCCGCACCCACCTCCAGCACGCCCAGCCGGTGCTCTTCGCCCACCACGTCCTCGCCCACGTCCAGGCGCTGTCCCGGGACGCGGAGCGGCTGCGCCAGTGGGACGAGCGCACGGCCGTGTCGCCGTACGGTTCCGGAGCGCTCGCCGGCAGCAGCCTCGGCCTGGACCCGGAGGCGGTCGCCCGCGACCTCGGCTTCGAGCGCGGCAGCGCCGGCAACTCCATCGACGGCACGGCCTCCCGGGACTTCGTCGCCGAGTTCGCCTTCATCACCGCGATGATCGGCGTGAACGTCTCCCGGATCGCCGAGGAGATCATCATCTGGAACACGAAGGAGTTCTCCTTCGTGACCCTGCACGACGCCTTCTCCACCGGCTCGTCGATCATGCCGCAGAAGAAGAACCCGGACATCGCCGAGCTGGCCCGCGGCAAGTCCGGCCGCCTCATCGGCAACCTCACCGGCCTGATGGCCACCCTCAAGGCCCTCCCGCTCGCCTACAACCGCGACCTCCAGGAGGACAAGGAGCCGGTCTTCGACTCCATCGACCAGCTGGAGATCCTCCTCCCCGCCTTCACCGGGATGATGGCCACCCTCACCGTGCACCGCGAGCGGATGGAGGAGCTGGCCCCGGCCGGGTTCTCGCTCGCCACGGACATCGCCGAGTGGCTGGTGCGGCAGGGCGTGCCGTTCCGCGTCGCGCACGAGGTGGCCGGCGAGTGCGTGAAGGCCGCCGAGACCGAGGGCAAGGAGCTGGACGAGCTCACCGACGAGCAGTTCGCGAAGATCTCCGCCCACCTGACTCCCGAGGTCCGCTCGGTCCTCGACGTCCCCGGCTCCCTCGCCTCCCGCGACGGCCGCGGCGGTACGGCGCCCAGCGCGGTTGCCGTCCAGCTCGCCGAGGTGAAGGCGGACGTGGCCGGCCAGCACGCGTGGGCGGACGCCAGGAGGTAGCCGCCGGTGTGCCGACGGGGCATCGCGGTTACGTTGGTCGCCAGGGGCCTGTCCGCCGGACGGACCCCGGATACAGCACCGACCGAACGGAGCCCGCGATGCCCTTCGCCCGCCTGGCCGCGGCGACCACCCCCACCTGCCACATCGGCCTGGGACTCGCCGCCGTCGGCCGCCCCGGCTACATCAACCTCGGCCGTGACCGGGACCTGCCGGCCGACCGCAGCGTCGAGGCGATGCGCGAGCGCACCCACGACCTCCTCGACGCCGCCTACGCGCAGGGTGTCCGGTACTTCGACGCGGCCCGCTCCTACGGGCGCTCGGAGGAGTTCCTCGCCGACTGGCTTCGGGACCGCCCCGACATCGACGACGTGATCGTCGGCAGCAAGTGGGGCTACACCTACACGGCCGACTGGTCGGCCGACGCCGAGCGGCACGAGGTCAAGGACCACGGCGCCGCGACGTACGAGCGCCAGCAGGACGAGACCCGCGCCCTGCTCGGCGACCGGCTCGACCTCTACCAGATCCACTCCCTCACCCCCGACAGCCCGGCGCTCACCGACAAGGACCTGCACGCGAAGCTGGCCGAGGCCGCCGCGCGGGGTGTCACCGTCGGTTTCTCCACCAGCGGTCCCGCCCAGGCCGACGCCATCCGTGCCGCGCTCACGGTGACCGTCGACGGCGAGCCCCTCTTCCGGACCGTGCAGTCGACGTACAACGTGCTGGACACCTCCGCCGGGCCCGCGCTGGCCGAGGCGCACGAGGCCGGGCTCACCGTGATCGTCAAGGAGGGCATGGCCAACGGCCGCCTGGCGGAGCCCCACGCGCCCGGCGCCCTGAGGGCCGTCGCGGAGGAGACGGCCCTGGGCTGCGACGCGGTCGCTCTCGCGATGGTGCTGCGGCAGCCCTGGGCGGGTGTCGTCCTCTCCGGCGCCGCTACCGTGAACCAGCTCGGCTCGAACCTGCACGCCGCGGTCGTCGACCTCGGCGACGACCAGGTGGCCCGCCTCGGCGCCCTCGTCGAGGAGCCGCGCGCCTACTGGGAGCGGCGCGCGCAGCTGCCCTGGCACTGAGCTCACCGAAGAGCCCTGCTGCCCAGCAGGTCCCCCCCACCGGCCACCCCGGCCTCCGTGACCGACCCTTCCTGAGAGGTGAGTCACGCATGCCCTGCTTGAGACAAAGATGTCTCATGTGGGTTATCGTTGTCTCATGGCTGTTGACCGAGACCAGGTGCTCCGCAGCGCCGCGGCCCTGCTGACCCGCAGGGCCACCGCGACCATGGACGAGGTTGCCAGGGCTGCCGGGCTGAGCCGGGCCACGTTGCACCGGCACTTCGCCGGACGTGACGCCCTCGTCCGGGCGCTGGAGTCGCTCGGCATCGCCGAGTGCGAGGCCGCCCTCGACGCGGCCCGCCTGGACGACGGGCCCGCGGCAGACGCGGTGCGCAGGCTCGTGCGCGAGATCGAGTCCGCCGCCGGTCTGCTCGCCTTCCTCTACACCGAGAACCAGCTGTTCGAGGGCGAGGAGCAGAACGAGGGCTGGGCCCGCATGGACGCCCGGCTGGCCGCGGTCTTCCGCCGTGGCCAGGAGAGCGGCGAGTTCCGCATCGACCTCACGCCGGCCTGGCTCACCGAGGCGCTCTACGGCCTGCTGGCCTCCGGCGCCTGGGCGGTGACCGAGGGCCGCGTGGCCCGCAACGACATGTCCCACATGGTCGTCGAGCTGCTGCTCGGCGGCGCTGTCCGAAGAGAGAAACCATGACCCGCACCCTGCAGTCGGCCCACCCGACCGAGGCGGTGAAGCGTCCCGGCCGCTGGCTCGCGCTGTCCGTCCTCGTGCTGGCCGTGCTGCTGGTGGCCGTCGACGCGACCGTGCTCGGTCTCGCGACCCCCTACATCAGTGAGGACCTCGCCCCCACCGGCACCCAGCTGCTTTGGATCGGTGACGTCTACTCGTTCGTCATCGCCGGTCTGCTCGTCTCCATGGGCAGCCTCGGCGACCGCATCGGCCGCAAGCGGATCCTGCTCATCGGCGCCACGGTGTTCGGCCTGATATCGGTCCTCAACGCCTACGCGTCCACGCCCGAGCTGATGATCCTCGCCCGGGCCCTGCTCGGCGTCGCGGGCGCCACCCTGATGCCCGCCACCCTCGCCCTGATCCGCAACCTCTTCCACGACCCGCGCGAACGCAGCCTCGCCATCGGCATCTGGGGTGCCGCGGCCTCCGCCGGCATGGCGGTCGGCCCGGTCGTCGGCGGGTTCCTGCTGGAGCACTTCTGGTGGGGTTCGGTCTTCCTGATCAACCTGCCCGTGATGGCCGTCCTGGTCGTCGTCGGCATCAAGCTGCTGCCCGAGTCGCGCAACCCGGACCCGGGCCCGTGGGACCTGCTCAGCGTCGTGCTCTCCCTGGCCGGCATGGTCGGCATCGTGTACGCCGTCAAGGAGGCCGCCGCGCACGGCTTCGCGTGGGCCACGCTCGCCGCCGGGCTGCTGGGCGCCGCCGCGCTCTACGGGTTCGTCCGGCGTCAGCTGACCATGCCGACGCCGCTGCTCGACATGCGGCTGTTCCGCAGCCGTGGTTTCAGTGGCGCGGTGCTGGCCGACCTGCTGACCATCCTGGGCCTGTCGGGGCTGGTGTTCTTCCTCTCCCAGTATCTGCAACTCGTGCAGGGCAGGCGGCCGTTCGAGGCGGGCCTGGCTGAACTGCCCGCCGCCGTCGGCGCGGTGGTGGCCGGCCTGATCGCCGGCCGGGCCGCTCGGCGCTTCTCGGTGCGTGCCGTGGTCTCCGGCGGACTCGCCGCCGTCGGTCTCGCGCTCGCCGCGCTGACCGTCATCGACCAGAACACCGGCTACCCGCTGCTCGGCGGGGTCCTGCTGGTCGTCGGTGTCGGCGCCGGATTCGCGTTCACCGTCACCGCCGACGTGATCCTCTCCAGCGTGCCCAAGGAGCAGGCGGGCGCCGCCTCAGCGGTCTCCGAGACGGCGTACGAACTCGGCGCCGCACTCGGCATCGCCGTGCTCGGCTCGATCGTGACCGGCGTCTACCGCGGCTTCACCGGCCCGGACGGCACCCCGGCCGCGGCGCACGAGTCGCTGGGCGGCGCGGTGGAGGCTGC
This sequence comes from Streptomyces marokkonensis, assembly GCF_039539045.1. NCBI lineage: Bacteria > Bacillati > Actinomycetota > Actinomycetes > Kitasatosporales > Streptomycetaceae > Streptomyces > Streptomyces marokkonensis. The sequence goes on along the minus strand of NZ_BAABCQ010000016.1, from coordinate 5,579 downwards.
CTCCGGCCTCCCGGCCCAGCCGGCCGAGGCCCTGCTGGACGCCGCCCGTCAGGCCTTCGTCGACGGCCTGACCATCGCGGCGGGTGTCGGCGCGGCCGTGCTCCTGGCCGCCGCGGTGGCCTCCTGGTTCCTGCTGCGGGGCCAGCGCCTGGAGGACGGGGTGGAGCACCCGTAGCGGAAGTACCGGTAGAGATTCCGCGTACGGGGCACCACCCTCACCGGCACACCGGCGTTCGGGACACGAAGACGGCGGGTCGCTCATCGAGCGACCCGCCGTCTTCGTGTCCGTACGTGTCCGTACGTGTCCGTACGTGTCCGTACGTGTCCGTACGTGTCCGTACGTGT
>NZ_BAABCQ010000016.1:0-5136 GCF_039539045.1 Streptomyces marokkonensis | reverse complement strand
GTCCGTACGTTCCGCTGCCTACGCCGCCTTCGCCTTGCTCGCGTACATGTCCACGTACTCCTGGCCGGACAGCCGCATGACCTCGGTCATCACGGAGTCGGTCACCGCCCGCAGGACGTAGCGGTCGCGGTCCATGCCCTCGTAGCGGGAGAACTCCATCGCCTCGCCGAAGCGCACCGTGACCCTGCCCGGCCGGGGCAGGCCGGCGCCGCCCGGCTGGAGCTTGTCGGTGCCGATCACGGCGAACGGCACGACGGGAGCGCCGGTCATCAGGGTGAGCCGGGCGATGCCGGTACGGCCGCGGTAGAGGCGGCCGTCGGGGGAGCGGGTGCCCTCCGGGTAGATGGCGAAGACCTTGCCCTCGTCCAGCACGCGGCGGCCGGTCATCAGTGCCGCGACCCCGCCCCGGCCGCCGTCCCGGTCGACCGGGATCATGCCGACGCCGGTGAAGAACCAGGCCATCAGCCGGCCCTTGAGACCCTTGCCGGTGACGTACTCGTCCTTGCCGATGAAGAAGACCTGCCGGTCGCACTTCAGCGGCATGATCACCGAGTCGATGAAGGTGAGGTGGTTGCCGGCCAGGATCACCGGACCGTCGCCCGGGATGTTCTCCACGCCCTCCACCCGTGGGCGGAACATCAGGCGCATGATCGGGCCGAGCACTGCCTTGATGAGCGCGAAGCGGGACAACGGGTCCTCCGGTGTCGGGGATGCGGTATGAGTCTGTGCAGGTGAGGACATTACTCGCGGCCAAGGGGGTCACGCACGTCGGGTCGTCCGGGTCTTACCCGGTGTTGACGTGTGTTCACCTGCGGTGCAGGGTGTTGTGGGGCCGTGACGCCCACAAGAGGATGTGAGGCAGGTCGCGTCCGCAGGGGAAGGGACCGCGTGCCGATGCTCGCCGCACTCGCCGTGCTCTGTGTCGTCATGGCCGCCGCCGTCACCGTCCTGGTCCGCAGGGACCGGCGTCGCTGGCCCGGGGGTCCGGACACCGCACGGATCGAAGCACGGGCGACGAGCGGACTGCGCGAGGCGCGCCGCTGGAGCCGTGCCGCCGACCCCTTCTCCGTGGCCACGGGGCTCGTCCGGCACCGCCACGACGAGCGCGGCCACTGACCGCGTACCCCACCCGGCCGCCGCGAAGCCGACGGCGTGTCAGACATCCTGTCCCGCCCTCCCCACCGACCCCGCCACGCCCATACGACATCCCCGGGCACCCGCGTGTTCCGGTCGCGGTCTCCCGCTCGTCATGTACGCGCCCCTACGATCGGCCCGCACTGACGGTCAACGGCAGGAGGGCCCTGATGGGAACGCAGGAGTCGGACGAGCAGGCGGGCGGCACCGGACGGCGGGCGCTCCTCGGAGCGGCGGTGCTCGGAGCGGGCGGAGCCGTACTCGGTCCGTCCGGCACGGCGAGAGCCGCCGACACCCGGCACGGCGGCGGACACGGCGGAAACGGCGGTCACGGCGGTGGGGTGAAGAGCCTGCCCGTCCCGACGGTCATCGGACACCGCGGCGCCAGCGGCCACCGCCCCGAGCACACCTTCGGCGCCTACGAGCTGGCCCTCGACATGGGCGCCGACATCGTCGAGGCGGGCGACCTGGTACCCACCAAGGACGGACACCTCGTCTGCCGGCACGAGCCGGAGATCGGCGGCACCACCGACGTCGCCGACCACCCCGGGTTCGCCGACCGCAGGCGCACCAAGCAGCTCGACGGCTCCCCGGTCACCGGCTGGTTCACCGAGGACTTCACGCTCGCCGAGCTCAAGACGCTCCGCGCCACCGAGCGCATCCCGGCCAACCGCCCGCACAACACCCTCTACGACGGCCGCTGGGAGATCCCCACCTTCGAGGAGGTGCTGCGCTGGCAGAACGAGCAGACGCGCAGGCGCGGCAAGCAGGTCTGGATCTACCCCGAGCTCAAGCACCCCACCTACTTCCGCAAGCTGGGCCTGGGTACGGAGGAGCGTCTGGCGCGGTTGCTGCGCAAGTACGGCAAGGACCGGAAGAACTCGCCCGTCATCATCCAGTCCTTCGAACCCACCAGCATCCAGCGCATGAACCGGCTCGTCGGCAACCCCCTCGCCGTCCTGCTGTCCGGCGCGAAGAGCCGCCCCTGGGACTTCGTCGAGACCGGTGACCCGCGCACCACGGCCGACCTCGTCACGCCGAAGGGCCTGAAGGAGATCGCCTCCTACGCGCAGGGCATCGGCCCGACCCTGGACCTGATCATCCCGAAGGACTCCGCCGGCCGGCTCACCGAGCCGACCACGCTGGTACGCGACGCGCACCGCGCGGGCCTGATCCTGCACCCCTACACCATGCGCAACGAGAACCCCTTCCTCCCCGCCGACTTCCGCAAGGGCAGCGACCCGGACGCCTACGGCGACGCCTTCCGCGCGTTCCGGACGTACTTCGCCACCGGCATCGACGGGATCTTCACCGACCACCCGGACACGGGTGTGCTGGCCCGCGAGGACTTCGTCAACAAGTGAGGGACCGCCCCCGGTTGGGGTGAACCTCCGGCCGCCCGGGCAACCACGGCCCGGGCGGCCGCGTCGACCTGCATATGACGCACGACCTGGTCACCTCCCTGCGCCCCCTGCTCACCGCCGAGGTCTCCGCCGAGGCATATGCGTCCGGAGCCGAACCCGGCGACCTCGAACAGGCGGTCTGGCTGCGTCTTCTGGAACGCCTGGAGGTCGACGGTCCGCCCCGCGACCCCCGCCGCTGGCTGCGCAGCGCCGTCCGTATCGAGGCCCGCCGCACCCGCCGTACGAGCCGCAACGAGCGGCCGTACGAGACCGAACCCGCCGACGCCGCCGAGCAGGAACCCGAGCAGCTCGCGCTCACCGCGGCCCGGCACCGCGCTCTGCGCGACGCCGTGCGCCGGCTGCCCGGCCGTTGCCCCCGGCTGATCGAGGCCCTGCTGTCGCCGAAGGACCTCACATACCGGGAGATCGCGGGGGAGTTGGGTATCTCACAGGGCAGTCTTGGTCCGGAACGTTCCCGATGTCTGGGATGTCTGCGTCGATTGTTGACGCCGGAGGTTGCGGCCGGCTGAGGACGGGGATAGGAGTGGGGGACCACAGGTGATCAGGTGAGCGGGAGGCATGCGCACATGGGCATGAGCGTGACCATCTCGGCGGCGTCCGAGCAGGACGCCGAGCAGATCTTCCGGCTGCAGTACCTCTGCTTCCAGAGCGAGGCGGCGCTGTACGGCAACTACCGCATCGACCCGCTCGTCCAGACCCTCGACTCCGTGCGCGAGGAGGTCGCCGACGACTGCGTCTTCGTGGCACGGCTCGGTGACGAGGTCGTCGGCTCGGTGCGCGGCCGGGCGAGCGAGGACGGGGCCGCGTCCATCGGCAAGCTGTGCGTACATCCCCGGCTCCAGGGGCACGGGATCGGCGCCCGTCTGCTGCGGGCCGCCGAGTCCGCCCTCGCCGAGGAGCGCGGCGCCAAGCGCTTCCGTCTGCACACCGGGCACCGCAGCGAGAGCAACCTGCGGCTCTACCGGCGGGTCGGCTACGAGAGGGTGGGCACCGCAAGGGGCGCGGACGGCGTGGCCATGATCGTCCTGGAGAAGCCGGCCGGGGCCTACGCGACCACGGCCTGAGACGCCGACGAGACCGGGCCCGCCACTGCTCGCGGTGCGACAGCGGGACCGGCCCCGGGTCCGACCCCGGGGCCGCCGTCGCTACGTGGCGCGGGCCCGGCGCAGCCAGTACAGGGCCGACAGCGGCAGTAGCACGGGAATGAAGAGGTACCCCATCCCGAAGTCCGACCACACGGTCGTGTCGGGGAAGGCGGACGGTTCCAGCAGGGTCCAGGTGCCGACCGTCAGGACGCCGACGAGCTCGGCGGCGCAGCACACGAGTGCCGCCCTGCGGGCCGTCTCGCCGCCGCGCACCAGGGTGTACGTGATGAAGCCGTAGACGACGCCCGCGACGGCCGACAGGGTGTAGGGGAGCGGTGCCCGGTCGAACTCGGTCGCGATCTGGTACGCGGACCGGGACACGGCGCCGACGACCATCACCCCGTACAGCCACACCAGCAGGATGCCCGGCCCGCCGATCAGCCGATGCCGGGGCGGCTTCTCCTCCGCGGCCACCATCTCAGCCTCCCCAGATGTCGTACAGCCGCACCTCGAGGACGGCGAGGACGACACCGCCGGCGGCGACCGTCACCGAGCCCCAGCGGGTGCGCTCGGCCAGCGACATGAACCCCGCCGCCGGGACGCAGGCGAAGGCGCCCAGGAGGTACGACACGAAGATCGTCGTGCCTTGCGCCGGCTCCTCGCCGCGCGCCAGCTGCACGATCCCGACCACCAGCTGGATCAGCGCCAGCACCGAGACCACGGCCATGCCGATGAAGTGCCAGTCCTTCGTCGGCTGGTCACGGTAGGCCGCCCAGCCGCACCAGGCAGCGAGCAGCAGCGCGGCGACGCCGGTCACCAGCGTCAGGACGTCAAGCATGGCAGCGACCCTATTACGCCCCAAAAGCCCCGCCGCCCCCGGCCCCGCTTCCGGCCCCGCCCCTGGCTCGTCCGTCGGCCGCCGCTCGATACCGACCTGATCCGCCGGACAGGCCCTCATGCGCCCGTGCCCGTGCCCGTGCCCGTGCCCGCGCCCGTGCCCGCGCCCGCGTCCTCGGCGTCGACCCGGCCGCCTGCGTCATCTTCGAGAACGCCCCCGCCGGGCCAGGCCGGCCGTGCCGCCGGCCTGGCCACCGTGGCGTTGGCCACAACCCACCGGGCCGACGAACTCGACGCCGACCTGGTGGTCACCGACCTGTCGGCCCTGGTCACCGACGCCGGAGTCGAGATCTCCGTCCGGGGCTGATCAGCGCCCCGCGACCGTCCACCGACCGGCCACCGTCCATGACTGTCCAGCATCCGGACGGCGGTGTCCGATCAGGAGTACATGTCTGCTTTACTGATCGCATGAGCACGACGAGCGACCGCACCCCTGCGACCGAGGCGACGATGACGCCCGGTGCTCGTTGTATGTGTCGAATGTGCGCCTTCTAGAGGGCCCCCGCACCACCTGAGCCTCGCGCCCCGAAGCGAGCGCCCGCTCATGCACGCCCCCGCGCCCCGCGCACGCGGCTGAGTCATGCCCCGCGCACACG
>NZ_BAABCQ010000015.1:0-75516 GCF_039539045.1 Streptomyces marokkonensis | reverse complement strand
ATGGTGACGCGGCCGTCGTGAGCGCAGAGAGCAGTCGGTTCGGTACTCCGGGCACCCAGGCGATCCACGTATCCGATTCTCGGGTATTCGGGTAGTCGGGTCCCAGGTACCGCAGTACGACTCGGCCTCGGGACAGGGCCGGTCCCAGACCGCCGCGCGGGCGTGTGCACGCCCGCCGCGACGGCACCGGGCGTGTGCGCCAGTCAGCCCGGCAACACCCGCACTCCACTCCCTTCCGCACGCACCGGTGCGCCCTCGGCGCATCCGGGCGTGTTCCGTCGTCACCCTCATTCCTGGAGTCCCGCGATGGCCACTCCCCTGTCCGACACCCCACTGCCCCCGCTCCGGAGCATCGCCGTCGTCGGCCTCGGCACCATGGGCACCGGCATCGCCGAGGTCCTTGCCCGGGCCGGCCGTGACGTCGTCGGCATCGACATCAGTGGGGCTCAGGCCGCGACGGCCGTCGCCACGCTGGAGTCCTCCATCACCCGTGCCGTCGAGCGCGGACGCCTCACCGAGCAGGAGCGCGCCGACGCCCGCGCACGCTTTCGCACCTCCACCGACCTGCGGGCGGCGGCCGACGCCGACCTGGTGATCGAGGTGGTCCCGGAGTCGTACGAGATCAAGCAGCAGGTCTTCCGGGAGCTGGACGGGATCGTGCGCCCCGAGACCATTCTGGCGACCGGCACCAACGCGTTGTCCGTGACTCGGCTGGCCGCCGACTCGGCCCGCCCGGAGCGGGTGCTCGGCCTGCACTTCTTCAACCCGGCGCCGGCGATGAGGCTGGTGGAGGTCGTCTCCTCCGTGCTGACCGCGCCGGGCGCCGTCACGGCGGTCACCGACCTCGCCCTCGACCTCGGCAAGGAACCCGTCGCGGTCGGCGACCGGCCCGGGTTCGTCGCCGACGGACTGCTGTTCGGCTACCTCAACCAGGCCGCGGCGATGTACGAGGCGAACTACGCCTCCCGCGAGGACATCGACGCCGCGATGCGGTTCGGCTGCGGCCTGCCCATGGGCCCGCTGGCCCTGCTGGATCTGATCGGCGTGGACACCGCCCGCACCGTCCTGGAGGCCATGTACACCGCCTCCCACGACCGTCTGCAGGCCCCGGCACCGATCCTGAGGCAGCTCAGCGAGGCGGGCCTGACCGGCCGCAAGGCCGGGCGCGGCTTCTACACCTACGAGGCGCCGGGCAGCGCGGCCGTCGTGCCGGACGCGCTGACCCCGGGCACGGGTGACGGCCCGGTGACCGGCCGTGCCGTCCGCGCGGTGGGCGTCGCCGGGTCGGGCACCATGGCGTCCGGCATCGCCGAGGTGTTCGCCAAGGCCGGGTACGAGGTCGTGCTCGCCGCCCGCAGCGCGGAGAAGGCGCGGACGGCCAAGGCCCGTATCGGCAAGTCCCTGGCCCGCGGCGTCGACAAGGGCAGAACGACCGCCGAGGCCGCCGCGCGGACACTGGAGCGGATCACGCCGACGGAGACGTACGACGACTTCGCCGACGTCGATCTGGCGGTGGAGGCGGTCGCCGAGGACCTGGACGTCAAGCGGCAGCTCTTCGCCACCCTGGACAAGGTCTGCAAGCCTGGCGCGGTGCTGGCCACCACCACCTCCTCACTGCCCGTCGTCGCCTGCGCCCGCGCCACCTCGCGCCCGCAGGACGTGATCGGCATGCACTTCTTCAACCCGGCGCCGGCGATGAAGCTGGTCGAGGTGGTGCGTACGGTGCTGACCGCCGACGACGTGCACGCCACCGTCCGCGAGGTCTGCGCCAAGGTCCGCAAGCACGCCGTGGACTGCGGCGACCGGGCCGGGTTCATCGTGAACGCGCTGCTGTTCCCGTACTTGAACAACGCCGTGAAGATGGTGCAGGAGCACTACGCGACGCTCGACGACATCGACGCGGCGATGAAGCTCGGCGGCGGCTACCCGATGGGCCCCTTCGAGCTGCTGGACGTGGTCGGGCTGGACGTCTCGCTCGCCATCGAGAAGGTCCTGCACAGCGAGTTCCGCGATCCGGGCCTGGCTCCGGCGCCGTTGCTGGAGCACCTGGTGGCCGCGGGCTGCCTCGGCCGCAAGACGGGGCGCGGCTTCCGCGAGCATGCCCGCCGCTGACCCCGGTCCCGGTGACCGGTTCCGGTCCGAGGAGGACGGGGGTGGGTGAGAGGACGGGCGTGGGTGACTGGGGCGGGCTGCTCGATCCGGCCACGTCTCCCCCGCCCTCCCCGGCGGGGTCCCCTCCTCCCTCCCCTGCCGGCTCTCCCCCGGCCGTCCCTGGTGGGGGAATCCCCGGTCACGCGCGTGATTGCGTGCACATGCAGTACGTTCGGGGCATGTCCCAGCCCGCCAAGTCCTCACGTACACCAGCTACGCCCGACGCGCCGGAGAGCGCGGCCGGCAACCGAGCCGCCGCCCAGCGGCTCAAAATGCGCCGGGAGCTGGCGGCAGCGGCGATGGAGCTGTTCGCGACCAAGGGGTACGAGGCAACCACCGTCGACGAGATCGCGGCCCGCGCCGGAGTCGCCCGCCGCACCTTCTTCCGCCACTTCCGCTCGAAGGAGGAGGCGATCTTCCCGGACCACGACGACACCCTGGTCCGCGCCGAGGCGGTGCTCAACGCGGCACCCGCGCACGAGCATCCGCTCGACACGGTGTGCCGCGGCATCAAGGAAGTCATGAAGATGTACGCGGCCCGGCCCGAGATCTCGGTCGCCCGGTACAAGCTGACGCGCGAGGTGCCCACCCTGCGCGAGGCGGAGATCGCGTCGGTGGCCCGCTACGAACGTCTCTTCACCCGCTACCTGCTCGGTCACTTCGACGAGCACGCGCACGACGACGACGCCAACGACGACCCCCTGCTGGCCGAGGTCGCCGCTTCGGCCGTGGTCACCGCCCACAACCACGTGCTGCGTCGCTGGCTGCGGGCGGGCGGCCAGGGAGACGTGGAGACCCAGCTCGACCACGCCTTCGCGATCGTGCGGAAGACGTTCGGCACCGGCATCGGCGCCGGGCGCTCCGCGGCCTCCTCCGCACGGCCGGCCGCCTCCTCGGCCTCCGTGCAGGGCGAGGTACTGGTGACCGTCGCGCGTACCGACGCGCCGCTGCACGAGGTCATGCGCACCATCGAACAAGCACTCAAGGAGCGCTGACCCGCTCCGCCGTCCGTGTGACGACGGCCACCCCACCGGGTGGCCGTTTTTGCATGTCAACGCCCCTTTTCGCGGCCCACCCGCGGCCCGGCCGATCTTCCTTCGATCGATCATCGCTCATCTGATGGGTAAAGATTTCACCTGAGGGCAAATTCTGGCACTCAGTGCCTTGCGGGGTGACACGCGGTGTCATACGTTGAAGGTGTCCGGGCTGTCCCCGCAAGCGACCGCCTGCGTGCCCGGCGCCTGCGTCACAGGCACCCTCCCGCGCCACAAAGCGCTGCCGAACAGCATCACCCCCCGCCGAACCGACGGCACCCCTCACCACACCCCTCAGCAGCACCGACGCAACCCTCAGCGCCCCTCCCTCAGGGCGCTCACCGCCGGAGGCAACACCGTGACCATGAAGGACATCCTGGCCGCGATCCAGTCGCCCGACTCGACGCCGGCCGACATCGCCGCCCTGCCGCTACCCGAGTCGTACCGCGCGATCACCGTCCACAAGGACGAGACCGAGATGTTCGCGGGCCTCGAGACCCGCGACAAGGACCCGCGCAAGTCGATCCACCTGGACGAGGTGCCGCTGCCCGAGCTGGGCCCCGGCGAGGCCCTGGTGGCCGTGATGGCCTCCTCGGTCAACTACAACTCGGTGTGGACCTCGATCTTCGAGCCGATGTCGACGTTCGGCTTCCTGGAGCGCTACGGCAGGGTCAGCGAGCTCACCAAGCGCCACGACCTGCCGTACCACGTCATCGGTTCCGACCTGGCCGGCGTCGTCCTGCGCACCGGCCCGGGCGTCAACGCCTGGCAGGCCGGCGACGAGGTCGTCGCGCACTGCCTCTCCGTCGAGCTGGAGTCGTCCGACGGCCACAACGACACGATGCTCGACCCCGAGCAGCGCATCTGGGGCTTCGAGACGAACTTCGGTGGTCTCGCCGAGATCGCGCTGGTCAAGTCCAACCAGCTGATGCCCAAGCCGGGCCACCTCAGCTGGGAGGAGGCCGCCGCCCCGGGCCTGGTCAACTCCACCGCCTACCGACAGCTCGTCTCCCGCAACGGCGCGCAGATGAAGCAGGGCGACAACGTGCTCATCTGGGGCGCGAGCGGCGGCCTCGGCTCCTACGCCACCCAGTTCGCGCTGGCCGGCGGCGCCACGCCGATCTGCGTCGTCTCCAGCGAGCAGAAGGCCGAGATCTGCCGGCGCATGGGCGCCGAGCACATCATCGACCGCAGCGCGGAGGACTACCGGTTCTGGAAGGACGAGCACAACCAGGACCCCAGGGAGTGGAAGCGGTTCGGCAAGCGCATCCGCGAGCTGACCGGCGGCGAGGACGTGGACATCGTCTTCGAGCACCCGGGCCGTGAGACCTTCGGCGCCTCCGTCTACGTCACCCGCAAGGGCGGCACCATCGTCACCTGCGCCTCGACCTCCGGCTACGACCACAGCTACGACAACCGCTACCTGTGGATGTCGCTGAAGCGCATCGTCGGCTCCCACTTCGCCAACTACCGCGAGGCCTGGGAGGCCAACCGGCTCGTCGCCAAGGGAAGGATCCACCCGACGCTCTCCAGGGTCTACTCGTTGGAGGAGACCGGCCAAGCGGCGTACGACGTCCACCGCAACCTCCACCAGGGCAAGGTCGGCGTGCTGTGCCTGGCACCCGAGGAGGGCCTGGGCGTGCGCGACGAGGAGATGCGCGGCCGGCACGCCGACGCCATCAACCGCTTCCGAAACATCTGAGGAGCGCCGCATGACCGAACGCCACAAGGACCGGCCGTGGTTGATGCGGACCTACGCCGGCCACTCCACGGCCGAGGCGTCCAACGAGCTGTACCGGCGCAACCTCGCCAAGGGCCAGACGGGTCTGTCGGTCGCCTTCGACCTGCCGACCCAGACCGGCTACGACTCCGACCACATCCTCGCCCGCGGCGAGGTGGGCCGGGTCGGGGTGCCGGTGGCGCACGTCGGTGACATGCGCCGGCTGTTCCAGGACATCCCCCTGGAGCAGATGAACACCTCGATGACCATCAACGCCACGGCCATGTGGCTGCTGGCGCTCTACCAGGTCGTCGCCGAGGAGCAGGGCGCGGACATCGGCCGGCTCCAGGGCACCACCCAGAACGACATCGTCAAGGAGTACCTGTCCCGGGGGACGCACGTCTTCCCGCCCGGGCCGTCGCTCCGCCTGACGACGGACATGATCGCGTACACGGTCTCCCACCTCCCCAAGTGGAACCCGATCAACATCTGCAGTTACCACCTGCAGGAGGCGGGCGCCACGCCGGTCCAGGAGATCGCGTACGCGATCTCCACCGCGATCGCCGTGCTCGACGCCGTGCGTGACGGCGGCCAGGTGCCGCGCGAGCGCATGGGCGACGTCGTCGGCCGCATCTCCTTCTTCGTGAACGCGGGCGTCCGCTTCGTCGAGGAGATGTGCAAGATGCGGGCCTTCGGGCGGATCTGGGACCGTGTCACCCGGGAGCGGTACGGCATCGAGGACCCCAAGCACCGCCGCTTCCGCTACGGCGTCCAGGTCAACTCCCTGGGCCTGACCGAGGCCCAGCCCGAGAACAACGTCCAGCGGATCGTGCTGGAGATGCTGGCCGTCACCCTCTCCAAGGACGCACGCGCGCGTGCCGTGCAGCTGCCGGCCTGGAACGAGGCGCTGGGCCTGCCACGCCCCTGGGACCAGCAGTGGTCGCTACGCATCCAGCAGGTGCTGGCGTACGAGAGCGACCTGCTGGAGTACGGCGACCTCTTCGAGGGCTCCAAGGTGGTCGAGGCGAAGGTGGGCGAACTGGTCGAGGAGTCGCTCGCCGAGATCGAACGGATCCAGGAGATGGGCGGCGCGATGGCCGCCGTCGAGTCCGGCTACCTCAAGTCGCGGCTGGTCGCCTCGCACGCCGAGCGGCGGGCCCGGATCGAGTCGGGTGAGGAGAAAGTCATCGGTGTCAACGCCTTCGAGGGCACCGAGCCGAACCCGCTGACCGCCGACCTGGACACCGCGATCCAGACGGTCGACCCGGCAGTGGAGGCGCAGGTTGTGCAAGCCCTGCGCGAATGGCGCCGTAATGCCGACAAAGCCGCTTTGTCCGACAACGGAGTTGCCGAACCTACCGCCGGGCAGGCGGAAAGTGACGCCTGTGGAGGCTTGTGTAGGACCGCACCCTTCGGGGATCGGCAGAAGCCCGTGAAGCAGGAACCCAAGGTGGTACCCAGCCGAGGTACGGACCGGAATCGCCCGCCTTCGGACGAGCGAGGAAGCCAACAGCCGCCGTTCAACCATTCGCGGCGATGCAGGGCGTTGGGGCGGCTGCGCGAGGCAGCCGCCACCGACGACAACCTCATGGAGGCCACCCTGGAGTGCGCCCGCGCCGGTGTCACGACCGGCGAGTGGGCGGGGGCGCTGCGCGAGGTGTTCGGCGAGTTCCGCGCCCCGACCGGGGTCTCGTCGGCGCCGGTGGCGATCGCCGCCGAGGAGGGCTCGGCGCTCGGCGAGGTCCGCCGCAGGGTGGACCTGACGGCCGGGGACCTCGGCGTCGGCAAGCTGCGCTTCCTGGTCGGCAAGCCCGGTCTGGACGGCCACTCCAACGGCGCGGAGCAGATCGCCGTGCGGGCCCGCGACGCCGGGTTCGAGGTGGTCTACCAGGGCATCCGGCTCACCCCGGAGCAGATCGTGGACGCCGCCCTGGCCGAGGACGTGCACGCGGTGGGCCTGTCCGTCCTCTCCGGCTCGCACGCCCAGCTGGTGCCGGATGTACTGGAACGGCTGCGTGTGGCCGGTGCCACAGACATTCCGGTGATCGCCGGTGGCATCATCCCGAACGGAGACGCCGAAGAACTGCGGGCCGCCGGAGTGGCCGCGGTCTTCACCCCGAAGGACTTCGACATCACCTCGATCATCGGCCGGATCGTCGACGAGATCCGGCACGCGAACAAGCTCGACCCCTTGGAGGTCCCCGCATGACCAGCCCCGCTCCCCAGGTCAACCGCCTTCGTCCCCGGCGCTCCTGTCTGGCGGTGCCCGGCTCGAACCCGCGCTTCCTGGAGAAGGCGCAGGGCCTGCCGGCGGACCAGGTCTTCCTCGACCTGGAGGACGCCTGCGCGCCGCTCGCCAAGCCGGAGGCACGGCACACCATCGTCAAGTTCCTCAACGAGGGCGACTGGACCGGCAAGACCCGCGTGGTGCGCGTCAACGACTGGACGACCGAGTGGACGTACCGCGACGTCGTGACGGTGGTGGAGGGCGCCGGCCCGAACCTGGACTGCATCATGCTGCCCAAGGTGCAGGACGCCCAGCAGGTGGTGGCCCTCGACCTCCTCCTCACCCAGATCGAGAAGACGATGGGCTTCGAGGTGGGCCGCATCGGCATCGAGGCGCAGATCGAGAACGCGCGGGGCCTGAACAACGTCAACGAGATCGCGCAGGCCTCGCCGCGCGTCGAGACCATCGTCTTCGGCCCGGCCGACTTCATGGCGTCCATCAACATGAAGTCGTTGGTCGTGGGCGAGCAGCCGCCCGGCTACCCGGCGGACGCCTACCACTACATCCTGATGAAGATCCTCATGGCCGCCCGCGCCAACGACCTCCAGGCGATCGACGGCCCCTACCTCCAGATCAAGAACGTGGACGGCTTCCGCGAGGTCGCCGGCCGCGCCGCCGCCCTCGGGTTCGACGGCAAGTGGGTGCTGCACCCGGGCCAGGTCGAGGCCGCCAACGAGGTCTTCTCCCCCTCCCAGGAGGACTACGACCACGCCGAGCTGATCCTGGACGCGTACGAGTACTGCACGTCCGAGGCGGGCGGCAAGAAGGGCTCCGCGATGCTCGGCGACGAGATGATCGACGAGGCCAGCCGCAAGATGGCGCTGGTCGTGGCGGGCAAGGGTCGGGCGGCCGGCATGCGGCGCACCGGCAAGTTCGAGATCCCGGAGGGCTGAGCGCGATGCAGTTCGGACGCACCTACGAGGAGTTCGAGGTCGGGGAGACGTACAAGCACTGGCCGGGCAAGACGGTCACGGAGTACGACGACCACCTGTTCTGCCTCCTCACCATGAACCACCACCCGCTCCACATGGACGCCAACTACGCCGAGAAGACGACCGACTTCGGCAAGAACGTGGTGGTCGGGAACTACATCTACTCCCTCCTCCTCGGCATGTCCGTCCCGGACGTCTCCGGCAAGGCGATCGCCAACCTGGAGATCGAGTCGCTCAAGCACGTGGCGCCGACCTTTCACGGCGACACCCTCTACGGCGAGACGACCGTGCTCGACAAGTGGCCGTCCAAGTCCAAGAACGACCGGGGCATCGTCCACGTCGAGACCAAGGGCTACAAGCAGGACGGCACGATCGTGTGCGTCTTCCGCCGCAAGGTGATGGTGCCCACCGAGACGTACGCCAAGGAGCGCGGCCGGGGGCCCCTCCCAGGCCAGTCGGGCACTGGGGGAGAACAGCCGGGCCGTCCCGAACCGAGGGAACAGGGGAAGCAGTAATGGCACGACTCGCCCAGACCGCCGGTCTGACGGACGTCCAGCAGGAGATCCTGTCCACCGTCCGGGACTTCGTGGACAAGGAGATCCTTCCGGTCGCCACCGAGCTGGAACACCGCGACGAGTACCCGCAGGACATCGTGGACGGGCTCAAGGAACTGGGCCTGTTCGGCCTGATGATCCCGGAGGAGTACGGGGGCCTGGGCGAGTCGCTCCTGACCTACGCCCTGTGCGTGGAGGAGATCGCCCGCGGCTGGATGTCGGTGTCCGGCATCATCAACACGCACTTCATCGTGGCCTACATGCTCAAGCAGCACGGCACACAGGAGCAGAAGGACCACTTCCTGCCCCGCATGGCCGCCGGTGACGTCCGGGGCGCCTTCTCGATGTCGGAGCCGGCGCTGGGCTCGGACGTCTCCGCCATCTCCTCGAAGGCGGTGAAGGACGGCGAGGAGTACGTCCTGAACGGCCAGAAGATGTGGCTGACGAACGGCGGTACGTCGTCACTCGTGGCCGTCCTGGTCAGAAGTGACGAGGGTCACTCCGCTTCGGAGGCCGCCGCGGCACCGCACAGGTCGATGACGACCTTCCTGGTGGAGAAGGAGCCCGGCTTCGGCGAGGTCCGGCCCGGACTGACCATCCCAGGCAAGATCGACAAGATGGGCTACAAGGGCGTCGACACGACCGAGCTCATCATGGACGGCCTGCGCATTCCGGCCAATCGGGTACTCGGCGGCGTCACCGGCCGAGGTTTTTACCAAATGATGGACGGCGTCGAGGTCGGCCGCGTCAACGTGGCCGCACGTGGCTGCGGCGTCGCTCAGCGTGCCTTCGAGCTGGGCGTCCGGTACGCCCAGCAGCGTCACACTTTCGGCAAGCAGATCGCCCAGCACCAGGCCATTCAGTTCAAGCTCGCGGAGATGGCTACCAAGGTGGAGGCGGCGCATGCGATGATGGTGAACGCTGCACGCAAAAAGGACTCGGGCGAACGAAACGACCTGGAAGCGGGGATGGCCAAGTACCTCGCCTCCGAGTACTGCAAGGAGGTCGTGGAGGACGCCTTCAGGATCCACGGCGGGTACGGCTTCTCCAAGGAGTACGAGATCGAGCGCCTCTACCGCGAGGCGCCGATGCTGCTCATCGGTGAAGGCACCGCCGAGATCCAGAAAATGATCATCGGCCGTCGACTGCTCGAAGAGTATCGATTCCAGGGTTAGATGTCCGGATACGGGGTGTTTTCTTGGAGAAGAAGGTCACACCCCGTAGGCACTGTTCGGCCGCCGACTCAGCTTCCTGGCTTACCCAGTTGCGGCGCGGAGCCGCTACGATCGCCGGAAAGCCGCCGTCCCCCGTCGAAGCGCGGCATCATCCGCTACGAAGGTCATCCATGCCCCACAGCCAAACCTCTGCATCTCGCGACAGCCTGGCCGGCGTACGCCTCGCGCGCGGAGCATCGCCGTGGCTTCTGCCGACCGTCGCCACCGCAGCCGTCAGCCTTCTCCGTGCCCGTCGCTCCGGCGCCGCCAAGGCCGTCGCCGTCCCCGCCACCGCGCTCGCGGCGGGGATGCTGTGGTTCTTCCGCGACCCCGAGCGCGAGATCACCCAGGGCCGGGTCATCTCGCCCGCCGACGGCGTGGTGCAGAGCATCATGCCGTGGAAGGACGGCCGGACCCGCGTCGCGATCTTCATGAGCCCGCTCAACGTCCACGTGAACCGGGCCCCGCTGTCCGGCGAGGTGATGTCGGTCGAGCACGTTCCCGGTGGCTTCGTTCCCGCCTTCAACAAGGAGAGCGAGAACAACGAGCGAGTGGTGTGGCACTTCGACACCGAGCTCGGCGACATCGAGATGATCCAGATCGCCGGCGCGGTGGCCCGCCGCATCGTCCCGTACCTGCCGCAGGGCACCAAGGTCGAGCAGGGGGACCGGATCGGTCTGATCCGCTTCGGCTCGCGCGTCGACCTGTACCTGCCGGAGGGTGTGGAGGTCGCGGTCGAGGTGGGTCAGAAGACGGTGGCAGGGGTGACTCGAATTGACCGTGATTGATCCACAGACCCAGGCGGGATGGGTACCGGAGGCCGACGAGATGGACGACGAGGAGGAGATGCCCCTCTCGCTCCGCCTGTCGATAGCCGACACACTCACTCTGGGCAACGCCACGTGCGGCTTCATGGCGGTGTACTTCACCACCACGGGCATCCTCATCCCGCACCTCATGGGCGGCGACGAGTCGGGCATGGCCCGGCAGAGCGCGGCCACCGCGGTCATCCTGATGCTCTGCGCGGCGATCTTCGACCTGTGCGACGGCCTGGTGGCGCGCAAGCTGCGCAGCTCACCGATGGGCGCGGAGCTGGACAACCTCTCCGACCTGATCAGCTTCGGGCTGGCGCCGGCGTACTTCGTCCTCGTCTACGGCATGGTCGCGCACGACGCGTACCAGCGGGTGGCGGCGGTGGGGGCGATCGTGGTGCTGCTGGCGGTGGTGCTGCGGCTCGCGCGGTTCTCCTGCGTCACTGTCAAGGACGGCACGTTCCAGGGCATGCCGTCGCCGTTCGGAGCGCTGACGGTGGTGTCGATCGTGCTGCTGGAGCTGCCCTTCGTGGCAACGCTGCTGGCGATCATCGGCACGGCCTGGCTGATGGTGAGCCGGGTCGAGTACCCGAAGCCGCGGGGACGCCTCGCGGTGGCGATGCTCGCGTGGATCGTGCTGTCGATGGGGCTGCTGGCCGGCTGGGCCTTCGACGCGCCGAGCGGGCAGCTGCTGCTCCAGACGGGATGCGCACTGCAGCTGGTGATGGGTGCGGTGATTCCGCTGTTCGCCACGGCTCGGCGGGTGAACAACTTCCGTGACAACCGGCGGGAGGCGCGGGCGGCGCAGTTGCCGTGACGCACGCTCCGCTGGATGGCCCCGGACCCGGGTTGGGTTCGGGGCCATTCCCTTGTTCGTACGCGCCCGGCGCTGGTGTGCGCCTCGCCGGGGGCTCCGCCCCCGGACCCCCGGGCCTGTGCCCACCACCCGACCCGGTCTAGGCCAGGAAGTCCCGCGCGATGCGCTCCGCGACCCGCTCCAGGATCGGTCCGGCCTCGGCGATGCACTTCGCCACGTCCGGCTCGACGTCCGTCAGCGGATACGCCCGCCGGATGCCGGCCCGACCCAGCGCCTCCGCCGGCAGCGCGAGCCGCCCGCAGACCGCGACGACCTCCTTGCCCGCGGCCCGACCCGCCGCGGCGACGCCGGCCGGGGCCTTCCCGTGCAGGGTCTGCTCGTCCAGCGAGCCCTCCCCCGTGATCACCAGGTCCGCCCGCTCCAGCGCCGGCGCGAAGCCGAGCACGTCCAGCATGACCTCGATGCCAGGCCTGAACCGCGCCCCGAGCAGCATCGCGCCGAATCCGATGCCGCCCGCGGCACCGGCGCCCGGCGAGGCGGCGTACTCGGCGGCCCGCGCGCCCACGATGTCTGTCTTCCCCAGCACCTCCGCGAAGTGCGTGAGGGCCGCGTCCAGGGCCTCCACGTCCTGTGGGGAGGCACCCTTCTGCGGGCCATAGACCGCCGGGGCGCCCTTGGGTCCGGTCAGCGGATTGTCGACGTCGCTCGCGAGGACCAGCTCGACGCCGGACAGCCGCGGGTCGATGCCCGACAGGTCGGCCGAGGCCAGACCGGCGAGGCCGCCCCCGCCCGGCGCGACCGGCTCCCCGTCCCGGCCGAGGAACCGCGCGCCCAGCGCGGACAGCATCCCGGCGCCGCCGTCGGTGGTCGCACTGCCGCCGACCCCGAACACGATCGTCCGCGCGCCCCCGTCCAGCGCGGCCCGCAGCAGCTCACCGGAGCCGTACGTGGACGCGGTGAGCGGTGCGAGTACGCCGTCGGGCAGCCGTTGCAGGCCACTGGCCTCGGCCATCTCCACGACCGCGGTGCCCTCGCGCAGCGCGTACGCCGCCGTCACCTCGTCGCCGAGGGGCCCGGCGACCCGTATCTCCCGGCGTTCGAACCCGGCCGCCACCGCGGCGGCGACGGTGCCGTCGCCGCCGTCGGCGACGGGCAGGGCCTCGACGCCCAGGCCCGGCACGACGCGGCGCAGTCCGGCCGTCACCCGCTCGGCGACCTCGACGGCCGTGAGCGACCCCTTGAACTTGTCCGCGGCGACGAGTACCCGGCGGGCCCCGTCCACTGCAGCGTCAGCCACCTTGCTCTCCCCTTGCTCTCCGAGCCTTGCGCACGTCAAGGCAGTCGCGCCGCTGCGACCTTAACCGCATGACGGCCACGCCGTCATGCCCCTGCCCGCAGGGTGGACCCCGTCCGCCCGGCGAGCCGGTTCTCCCGCCGCTTCCGGCCGCGGGCTCGTTACGCTTCCAAAATGACCACTCCTGACTACGCCACCTACATCGCCGGTCTCCCCCGCGTCCTCGCCGGCGCCGCCGCGGTCCTCCGGGACGCCGAGGGACGGGTGCTGCTCGTCGAGCCGAACTACCGCGAAGGGTGGACGTTGCCCGGAGGGACTATCGAGTCGAACGACGGGGAAACCCCACGGCAGGGCGCGTGGCGGGAGACCGTCGAGGAGATCGGGCTGGATCTGCGGATCGGCCGGTTGCTCGCGGTGGACTGGGCGAGCGGGACGGGCCGGCCGCCGATCGTGGCGTACCTGTACGACGGCGGGGTCCTGTCCGAGGACGACTTCAAGGCGATCCGGTTGCAGGAGGAGGAGCTGCTGTCCTGGCGGCTGGTGCCGCGCGAGGAACTGGGCGACCACCTTCGCGGTTCCCTGCACGGCCGGGTACTGGCGGCGCTGGACGTGCTGGCGGAGGGGTCCGGGACGGCCGAGCTGGAGAACGGCGTCCGGGTCGACCGATAACCGTTCGCCCGCCGCACACCGGCGACCTACCCTCGACCGCATGACCAGCAAGCCCCTCGTCGCCATCCTCAGCGGCGCCGGCGTCTCGACCGACTCCGGCATCCCCGACTACCGCGGCCCGAACGGGCTGTGGCGGCGCGATCCGGAGGCCGAGAAGCTCGTCACGTACGAGTACTACATGGGCGATCCGGAGATCAGGCGCCGCTCCTGGCAGATGCGGCGTGCGAACCGGGCGTTGTACGCCGAGCCGAACGCCGCGCACCGCGCGGTGGCCGAACTGGAGCGGTCCGGGGTGCCGGTCCGGGTGATCACGCAGAACGTGGACGGTCTGCACCAGCTCGCCGGGCTCCCCGCCCGCAAGGTCCTCGAACTCCACGGCACCGCACGGAGCCACGTGTGCACCGGTTGCCACGCCCGGGGGCCGATGGAGGAAGTGCTGGCCCGGGTCGAGTCGGGTGAGGCGGACCCGCCGTGCAGGGAGTGCGGCGGCATCCTGAAGCCGGCGACCGTCATGTTCGGCGAGAACCTCGACCCGGTGGTCCTCGGCGAGGCGGTCGCCATCAGCAAGGCGTGCCAGGTGTTCGTCGCCGTCGGCACCAGCCTCCAGGTGCACCCCGCCGCCGGACTGGCCGGCGTGGCCGCCGACCACGGGGCCCGCCTGGTCGTCGTCAACGCCGAGCCGACACCGTACGACGAGCTGGCCGACGAGGTCGTCCGGGAGCCCATCGGCACCGCCCTCCCCGAGTTGCTGCGCGGGCTGGGCCCCGGCCGTCGATCGGGGGACTAGAAGAGCGCCGGGCCCCGCTCGAAGTCCAGCAGCCGCTGCTTGCGTCCCAGGCCGCCGCCGTAGCCCGTGAGGCCGCCGCTCGCGCCGATGACGCGGTGGCAGGGGACGATGATGCCGATCGGGTTGCGGCCGTTGGCGAGGCCCACTGCGCGGGAGGCCGCCGGATTGCCGAGGGCGGCGGCGAGTTCGCCGTAGGTGCGGGTCTCGCCGTACGGGATGCGGCGGAGCTGCTCCCAGACCGTGCGTTGGAACGGGGTGCCGTTCAGGCTCAGGCCGAGGGTGAAGTCCTTCAGTTCGCCGGCGAAGTACGCCGTCAGTTGTTCCTCCGCCTCCGCGAACGGGCCGTCGTCGGCCGCCCCGAAGCTCTCCTCCGGCGGACGGTGGCGCTGGTCGGTCATGTAGAGGCCGCACAGGGCGCCGTCCTCGGCGACGAGGGTGAGCGCGCCGTAGGGGCTGTCGATCACGGTGTGCTGTTTCACGGATTGCACGGGCTTCGTGGATCGCACGGGCTTCACGGCTTTCACAGGTCCCACGGGATTTTCCTTACACGGGCAGGAAGTTGATCGGGTGGCTGTCGGTCGCCCACAGGTACTGGACGGCGTACGCGCGCCAGGGCCGCCAGGCCGCCGCGCGGGCGGTGAGCGCCGCCGGGGTCGAGGGCAGGCCCAGTTCGCCGGCGGCGCGGCGGATGCCGAGGTCGGTGGGGAGGAAGGCGTCCGGGTCACCGAGGGCACGCATGGCGATGACGTCGGCGGTCCAGGGGCCGAAGCCGGGAAGCGCGAGGAGCCCGGCGCGGGTCTCGGCCCAGTCGCACTCGACGCCCAGGTTGAGCGAGCCGTCGGCCAGGTGGGACACGAGGGTGGTGAAGGTCGTGCGGCGGGTGCGGGGCATCGCCAGGGTCTCGGGATCCACCGAGGCCAGCGCGGTCGCCGACGGGAAGAGGTGGGTGAGGCCGCCCTCGGGGTCGTCGACCGGGTCACCGTGTGCCGCGACCAGGCGGGCGGCGTGGGTGCGGGCGGCGGCGGTGGAGACCTGCTGGCCGAGTACGGCGCGTACGGCGAACTCCGCCTCGTCGACCGTGCGCGGGACGCGTCGGCCGGGTGCCTTGTCGACCAGCGGCGCGAGCAGCGGGTCGGTGCGCAGCTGGTCGTCGATGGCCGCCGGGTCGGCGTCCAGGTCGAGCAGGCGGCGGCAGCGGCTGATGGCGACGGTCAGGTCGCGCAGGTCGCTCAGAGTGAGGCGGCAGACGATGTGGTCGGGGTGGGGGGTGAGGGCCACGATGCCGTGACCGTACGGGAGGCGCAGGGTGCGGCGGTACGCGCCGTCCCTCCACTCCTCCACGCCGGGTACGGCGGTGGCGGCGAGGTGGCCGAAGAGGTTGTCGGGGTTGAGCGGGGTGCGGAAGGGGAGGCGGAGGGACAGGGCGCCGGGGGTGGTGACGGTTCCCGGTGTGGTGCCGGTGGTGGTTCCCGGGGTCGTGCCGGTGACGGTGCTCCGGGTGGTGCCGGCGGCGCGGCTCTTCGGGACGCGGGTGCGCAGCTCGCTCGGGGAGAGCGCGTAGACCTCGCGGACCGTGTCGTTGAAGGTGCGGATGGAGGAGAATCCGGCCGCGAAGGCGATGTCCGCCATCGGCAGCGCTGTCGTCTCGACGAGCAGGCGGGCGGTCTGGGCGCGCTGCGCGCGGGCGAGCGCGAGCGGGCCCGCGCCCAGCTCGGCGAGGAGCTGGCGTTCGACCTGCCGGGTGCTGTAGCCGAGCCGGTCGGCGAGACCGGGCACGCCCTCGCGGTCCACGACACCGTCGGCGATCAGCCGCACGGCGCGGGCCGTGAGGTCGGCGCGCCGGTTCCACTCCGGCGAGCCGGGGCTGGTGTCCGGGCGGCAGCGCTTGCACGCCCGGAACCCGGCCTGCTGACAGGCCGCCGCGCTCGGGTGGAAGGTCATGTTCTCGGGCTTGGGCGGCACCACCGGGCAGCTGGGCCGGCAGTAGATGCGGGTCGTCAGGACGGCCGTGAAGAACCAGCCGTCGAACCGCGCGTCCTTGGACCGGACGGCGCGCACGCAGCGCTCGGTGTCGGTGTGCATTCCCCTCTGCATGGGTCCAGGATGGTCCACCGGCCGGACGGGGGCTGGCGGAAATCCGACATGGACGTCACGCTTCCTGGGCTCCGCCGGATCACCGTCGCCGCCCCGACGGTCCTCGTCGTCCCGCGCCTCCTCGTCGTCCCGCCCGTCCTCGTCGTCACTCGGATCGCCAGGCCGACTCGCGCAGCAACCGCAGTCCGTTGAGGCCGACCAGCACGGTCGAGCCCTCGTGCCCCGCGACGCCGATGGGCAGCGGCAGGTGACCGATCAGGTCCCACAGGACGAGGACGGTGATGAACGTACCCGCGATGACCAGGTTCTGCAGCACCAGCCTCCGCGCGCGCCGGGAGAGACGGACGACGGCGGGCACGGCCGCCAGCTCGTCGCGCACCACGACGGCGTCGGCCGTCTCCAGGGCCAGGTCGGAGCCGACGCCGCCCATGGCGACGCCGGCGTGCGCGGCGGCGAGCGCGGGGGCGTCGTTGACGCCGTCGCCGACGAAGAGCACCCTGCGGCCGGACCGCTCCAGTTCCCGTACGGCCTTGACCTTGCCCTCGGGCAGCAGCTGCGCGCGGACGTCCGTGATGCCGGTGGCGGTGGCCACCCGGGCGGCGGCGGAGGCGTTGTCGCCGGTGAGGAGGGTGGGGGCGGTGCCGGTGAGGGCGGTGAGCGCGGCGGCGGCCGGGGCGGCGTCGACGCGGATGCGGTCGGTGAGGGCGAGGGTGCCGACGGGGGCGCCGTCGCGGGTGACCTGGACGGTCGTCTCGGCGCCCTCGGGGGTCTTCGCGCGGCCGACCCGCACCTCGTGGCCGTCGACCACCGCCGTCACCCCGCGGCCCGGGGCGGCCGTGAAGTCCTCCGCGGCGGCGATGCGCAGGCCGCGGGTGTGGGCAGCGGCCACGATCGCGCGGGCCAGCGGGTGCTCGCTCGGGTGCTCGGCCGCGGCGGCGAGCGCGAGGAGGGCCTCCTCGTCGAGACCGGAGCCGGACAGCGGCCGTACGGCGGTCACCTCGGGGGTGCCCTCGGTGAGGGTGCCGGTCTTGTCGAGGGCGGCTGCGTCGATCTCGCCGAGGCGTTCCATGGCGACCGCCGACTTCACCAGGACGCCGTGCCGGCCGGCGTTGGCGATGGCGGAGAGCAGAGGCGGCATGGTCGCGAGAACGACCGCGCAGGGCGATGCGACGATCATGAAGGTCATGGCGCGCAGCAGGGCGTCGGTGAGGCCGGCGCCGAAGGCGAGCGGGATGCCGAAGACGGCGAGGGTGGCGGCCACCATGCCGACCGCGTAGCGCTGCTCGATCTTCTCGATGAACAGCTGCGTCGGTGCCTTGGTGCGGGACGCCTCCTCGACGAGGGTGACGATCCGGGCGATCACCGAGTCGGCGGGGTCGCGTTCGACGCGGACGCGCAGTGCGCCGGTGCCGTTGAGGGTGCCGGCGAAGACGTCGTCGCCGGGGCGCTTGAGGACCGGGAGGGACTCGCCGGTGATGGTCGCCTGGTCGACCTCACCGGCGCCGTCGAGGACCGAGCCGTCGGCGCCGATCCGCTCCCCCGGCCGGACCATGAGCACGTCGCCGACGGCGAGGTCGGCGGTCGGGACCCTCTCCTCGCGGTCGCCGGTGAGGCGGGTCGCGGTGGTGGGCGCGAGGTCGAGCAGGCCGCGTACGGAGTCGGCGGTGCGGGCGGTGGCCAGGGCCTCCAGGGCACCGGAGGTGGCGAAGATGACGATCAGCAGGGCGCCGTCGAGGACCTGGCCGATGGACGCCGCGCCCAGCGCCGCGACGATCATCAGCAGGTCGACGTCCAGGGTCTTCTCACGCAGCGCGCGCAGGCCCTCCAGCGCGGGTTCCCAGCCGCCCGCGGCGTAGGCGACGGCGTACAGCGGACCGTACGCCCAGGCGGGGGCGCCGCCGAGGTCGAGGGAGAGCGCCGACAGGAACGCGAGCAGCGCGGCCAGCGCCCAGCGGGCCTCGGACAGGGCGAGGACGCGGGTGCGGCGGCGGGGCGCCGTCCGGGCGGGTGCGGGGACGGGTGCGGGGGCGAGTGTGGTGGACACGCCGCACACCATACAGGAACGAATGAAGACTCATTCATGTGTTCATCTGTGGTGAGTAGGATGAGCGCATGGGTCACGGAGCCGCCACCACCGCGCAGGACGCCGCCGCACGCGTGCGTCTGGACGCGGACAACGTCGCCAAGGTCGCCACCACGCTGCAGGCCCTGTCCACGCCCTCCCGGCTCCTGATCCTGGCCCGGCTGCGCGAAGGGCCGCTGCCCGCCACCGAGTTGGCGGCGGAGGTCGGCATGGAGCAGTCGGCCTGCTCACACCAGCTGCGGCTGCTGCGCAACCTGGGCCTCGTGGTGGGTGAGCGCCGGGGCCGGTCTGTGGTGTACGCGCTGCACGACCACCATGTCGCCGAGCTGCTCGACCAGGCCGTCTACCACGTGGAACACCTGCGGCTGGGCATCAGCGACGCGACGGACTGACCCGCCGCCGCACGCGGGCGGCGACGGGCCGGCCGGACCGTCGGAGCGTACGGGGCCCGGGTCCCGGCCGGTGCTATTCGGTCGCCGTGGGCCGCCGCGAGGCCTTCATCGCGTCCTTCACGTCGGTCAACGGGCGCAGCCGGTACGTGTAGGAGTAGTCCCGGTCGGCGAAGAGCTTGAACTCGTCGTGCGTGTGCGCGCCCCAGCTGTTGTCGCCGCCGACGCCCATCTGCCGGTGGTTCAGGCGCAGGACGACCTCGTCCCTCGGGGTGAGCTGGTAGTCGTGGCGCACGCCGGCCGACAGGTCCTCCGGCGTGAAGAAGGAGGCGTTCGCCTCCAGCAGGGGTTCACCGGAGGCGAGCAGGCCCACGCCACGGCGGTCGGTGAGGGCGATCCAGCGGACGTCGGTCCTGTTGCCGTTCTCCTGCGGTCGGATGTACGGCGTCCACTGCTCGGCGACGGTCCCGGAGTACAGGCCGACGTCGGTGCCGGTGTTGCGGTCCCAGTGGTTCTCCTCGGGGCCGCGGCCGAAGTAGTGCAGGCGGTCCAGACGGCGCGGCAGGAAGAGCAGGGTGCCGACCTCCGGGATGTAGGGCAGGCTCGCGGCGCCCGGGTGCAGGGTGTTGTCGACCTTGATCTCACCGTTGCCGAACACCGTGTACGTGGTGGTGTACGTGGACTCCACCGTGGTGGGCAGCGTGCCGCCGACCTTGATCTCGACGGCCCGGTCGCCGAGGGCCCGCACGGTGACGTCCGTGACCTTCCGCCGGGCGCCGGCGTCGCGCCAGGTCTGGTTGCGGGTGTGCTGGCCGTTGCCCTTGTCGTTGTCGGTGGGCGCCCGCCAGAAGTTGGGCGCGGGCCCGGAGGTGAGCAGCCGGGTGCCCTTCGCCTCGTAGGAGGTGATGGTGCCGGTGCGCTTGTCGACGGTGACCGAGAAGCCCCTGCCGCTGACCCGCACGTCCTTCTCGCGGTCGTCGTGGCGCAGGGCCGGGACGCGGTCCAGGCGTACGGGGGTCACGCCGGGGACGTCGGCCTCGACCGGGAGCTGCTGCCGGGCCACCTCGAAGCCGGCCTCGGCCCACGGGGTGGACTCCTTGGTGGTGAAGGAGAGTTCCAGGAAGTACTCGGTGCCCGGGTCCGGGTCGCCCGGCAGCCGTACGGGGACGGTGATGTCCTTGCTCGACCGCGGCGCCACGTCCAGCTGGCCGCGGGTCAGCTTGCCGCGCCGTACGGCCCTGCCGTCGGCGACGAGTTCCCAGCGGCCCTCGAAGTCGCTCAGGCCGGTGAAGAGGTACTCGTTGGTGAGGGTGACGGCACCGGGACCGCCGCCGGGGGTGCGGGCGGCGTTGATGGCCTGGTAGACGCGTTTGACCTCGGTGGCCTTGCCGGTGTGCCCGCGGTCGGCGGTGACGACTCCGTCCGCGACGAAGGCGCCGTCGTTGGGGTTGTCGCCCCAGTCACCGCCGTAGGCCAGGAACGTCTTGTCCCTCGGCCGCTTCTCGGCGGCCTTGACGGTCGCGGCGTCGAACCAGAACCGCACGCCGTCGTCCCCCGGGCCGCGGCCGTCGTCGGCCAGTTCGGTGGCGGCGAGCGCGCGGGCGTAGACGCGGGCACGACGGATGGCGCCGCTGAACTCCCTGACCTGGGTGTCGGCGTCGGTGGCGAGCGCGAGGGGCGCGGTGTTGCTGCTGGGCCGCCGGTCGGTGGTGCGGGTGGCCCGTACCGCGCCGTCGACGTACAGGGTCAGGGTGCCGGCGTCGGCGTCGAAGACACCCGCGATGTGGTGCTCCCGGCCGGTCCAGTCGTCCGGCACGGTCCAGTTCGCGGTGATCCACTGGCCTTCGGAGTGGATGAAGAACTCCAATCGCCGGTCGTTCTGCTTCAGCGCGTACTGGGTGTCGCCCTTGGCGAGGATGGGCTGGTGGTAGCCGGTGAAGTGCGGGGTGACCCAGGCCTCCAGGGTCAGGGAGTCCGTGAGGTCGAGGCTGTCGTCGCGCTCGAAGACCGTGATGCCGGACAGGCCCTTGCCGCGGTCGAGCCTGCCGCGGGTGGCGAGGATCTCGCCGCGCAGCCCGGCCGGCCCGGTCTCGGTCAGCAGGGTGCGGGCGGGGACGGGCGTGTACAGGGACTGGTCGACGAAGTCCCAGATCCAGCCGCCCTGGAGCACGTCGTGGCTTCGCACGACGTCCCAGTACTTCTTGAAGTTGCCGTTGGAGTTCCCCATCGCGTGGGCGTACTCGATCATGACGTACGGCCGGGTGTCGGCGGTGTCCTTCGCGCGCTGCTCGACGCGCTGCGGGCTGTCGTACATCTCGGAGCGGATGTCGCTGATTCCCGGGCGGTCGTCGCCCTCGTACTGGATGACCCGGGTGGGGTCGTAGGAGCGGATCCAGTCGTGCATGGCGGTGAAGGTGCTGCCGCCGCCGGCCTCGTTGCCGAGCGACCAGATGACGACCGAGGCGTGGTTCTTGTCCCGGTGGACCATGTTCTGGGCGCGGGCCACGCAGGCCTCGGTCCAGTCGGGGTGGTCGCCGGGGTACTCGTCGCGGATGCCGTGGGTCTCGAGGTTGGTCTCGTCGACGAGGTAGAGGCCGTACTCGTCGGCGAGTTCGTACCACAGCGGGTTGTTCGGGTAGTGCGAGGTGCGGACGCTGTTCATGTTCATCCGCTTGATGATCTTGATGTCCTCGACCATGTCCTCGCGGGTCAGGGCCGTGCCGCGGGAAGGGTGCATCTCGTGGCGGTTGGTGCCGCGGAGGGAGACGGGCCTGCCGTTGATCCGCATCAGCCCGTCCTTGAGCGCGAACTCGCGGAAGCCGACCCGGTGCGACAGGGTCTCGACCACCTTGCCCGCCGGGTCCCGCAGCCGCAGGACGGCCGTGTAGAGGTCGGGGTGTTCGGCCGACCACAGCCTGGGCTTCGGCACCGCCTTGGCCGCCCGTACGGTGACGTCCTGGCCGGCATCGGCCGTGCCGAGGTCGGCGGACTGCTCCAGCGGCCGGGACCAGACGGCGTGGCCGCGCGCGTCGTACAGCTGGGTCTCCACGGTGTACCGGCCGGTGGCGCTGTCACCGCCGCCGTACGCCCGTACGCTCGCGGTGACCGCCAGTTCGGCGTCCGTGTACGTGTCGTCCAGCGAGGTGTCCAGCTTGAAGTCGCGCAGGTGCACGGCCGGCGTGGAGTAGAGGTGGACCGAGCGGAAGATACCGCTCAGCCGGATCATGTCCTGGTCCTCCAGCCAGTCGCCGTCGGCGTAGCGGTACACCTCCACCGCGATCTGGTTGGTGCCGGGCCTCAGGTGGTCGGTGATGTCGTACTCGGAGGGCGTGTAGGAGTCCTCGTCGTAGCCGACCAGTTCGCCGTTGATCCACACGTAGTGGGCGGACTTGACGCCCTCGAAGTGGAGGAAGGTGCGGCGGTCCTTCCAGTCGCGCGGAACGGTGAAGGTGCGCCGGTACTGGCCGACCGGGTTGTAACGGGTCGGCGCGGCGGGCGGCTGCGGGTCCTCGCCGTGGCCGTTGGGGCCCCAGTAGGGGTACGTGATGTTCAGGTAGATCGGGAAGTCGTGGCCGTGCAGCTGCCACACCGAGGGGACCGGGATGGTGTCCCAGTCGCCGTCGTCGGTGTCGGTGCGGTGGAAGTCGGCGTCCCGGTCCTCGGGGCGGTCGGCGTAGGCGAACTTCCAGGTGCCGTCGAGGCTCTGCCGGTACGGCGAGCGGGTGCGGTCGCCGGTGAGGGCCGCTCTCACGTCCGCGTAGGGCATGAGGGTGGCGTGGGGCGGCTCGGTGCCGAGCCGGAAGACACCGAAGTCGTTCCACCGAGGGGTCTTGTCGGCCGCCGCCCGCCGGCCGGCCGCCTGCGTCGCGAGCGGTGACGCGGACGACAGGGCGAGCGCGCCCAGGACGGCGGCGCCGCCCTCCAGGAGACGGCGACGGCTGACGACCGGACGGGAGGGGCGGGACGGGCGGGCCGTGGATTCGGCGGGTGACACGGGCGAGTGCGGCATGACCGTGGCCTTCCGTGGGCATCGGGGGCGGCTCAACGCACGGTGCTGTGACAGCAGTTGATGTAGAGCAGCAACACAACTGCCGGTGACGCGGCGACTACTGAGTCAGCCCACACCCTAGGACTCGAACACAACCGAATCAATTACCCCGTCGGACTTTGTTGGTTCCTGAGTGGCGGGCGTCGGCACCCGAACACGAGGCCGACACCCGGCACCCGACGTTCAGACGGCCTGGACTCCCGGCACGCCCGTCTCGATCACGAACGACTTGTCGGTCCGGACCGGGGCGCCGGGCCGGGTGACGTAGTCGACGACACGGTAGTCGGCGGTGTACCGCTCCTTGGACACGGTGCAGCGGACGTAGCCGCGGCGGCTGTAGTACTTGGTGTGCGGGTTCTCGTCCCAGTACACCTGGCCGGGATCGTGGGTGGCCGAGCCGTCGCCGCCCGAGGTGATCGACGTGGTGACGAACTCGCTGCCCACCAGTCGCGTCTCGGGGCGCTCGAAGTCGCGGCGCAGGTCATTGGTCCAGTTGTTGGGTCCGGACCGGCGCGGCGTCCCAGTTGGCGAATTGAAGTGCTCTCCCGGCCGGAGCCGGGAGATTCCCACCTACCTTGCGATGGCGGGCTTGACGCGACGGGCACGCCTGACGACTGCCCTCCCGGCAGCCGGGATCGACACGTGGCCGATCCGGTACAAGTGCAAGATGTTCCGAGCCGCGTTCCAGTCGGCGTTCGCCTCGAAGCCGCAGTCCGGATTCTTGCACACGAACGTGGCCTGATCCTGCCTGCTGCCCGGTGTGGTAAGGCCGCAGGCCGAGCAGCGCAGGGAGGTTCCGGGGGCCGGTACCCTCCGGAGGGTACCGCCGCGCTGGGCGAGCTTGTATGTCAGCATCGTGACCGTGCGGCCCCAGGCCTCCTGGACGATGGAGCGGTTCAGCCCGGCCTTCTGCGCGACGTTCCTCCCCGGCTCCTCAACCGTGCCCCGGGCGGAGCGCACCATGTTCCTGATGTCGAGTTGCTCGACCACGACCGCCCCATATCGGTCGGCGATCTCGGTCGTGGTCTTGTGCTGCCAGTCAACGACTCGGCGCGTGGCTGTTGCGCGGAGACGCTTGATCTGGTCGTAGGTGTTACGCAACCGGCGCGAGATACGCTCGCCCGACTTGCGGCAGGCCTTGCGATGTGCGGCGCGCCGTTCCAAGCACAGAAGCTTGGCCTTCTCCTCGCTGGTCAGCCACTTGTCACGGTCGGCCGTTCCGTCCACCTGGTGTGCGGTCCGACCATGGTCGAAGTGATGGCCGTCAGAGAGGGCCAGAGGCAGATTCACCCCGGCGTCGATGCCCACCTCGGGTCCCCGGTGGGGTCCAGCTACGGGTTCCACCGCCTGCACACGGAAGGCAATGTGCCAGCCGAGCACGTCCTTCACCAGACGTGCGCCGGAGATTCGATTCCCCTTGTTAGCACGCTTGCCCACCGGCAGGTCCTTGGTCCAACGGAAGCGAACCCGACCGACCTTGGGCAGGTTGACCATGCCCCAGCGGCGGTGCACACGGACGATATTCAGGTCCCGGCCCTGTGGGATGTCCACGCTCATCACTGAGCGGATGCGGGACTTGAAGGCCGGTGCGTCGGCGCGGCCGTCCCAGCAGTTGCGCCACGCCTGGAAATAGGTCTTCAGCACCGCCTGCGCGGCCTGCGCGGCCTGCGCGGCCTGCGCGGCCTGCGCGGGCAGTATGGCGAGCCAATCGAGATCCTGGCGGGCACGGCGGATCGCCGCGTCCGCTGCGGCCAGGGAACGCTTGTCCTTCGGCAGCATGGTCCACCAGTCGTGGAGCAGGTTCCACGTGACACGGGCTGCGTGCGCCTGGCCATCAACGACCCGGACCTGCGCGGGGGTCAGTGCCAGCCGGGCGCGATGCCCGAACTGCCGCTGCACCCAAGCACTTTCCGTAGCCATTCGATCACTCTGGCATTTCACCTCCTAGCGGATGGCCACATCGTCGGCAGAGACCGCA
This sequence comes from Streptomyces marokkonensis, assembly GCF_039539045.1. NCBI lineage: Bacteria > Bacillati > Actinomycetota > Actinomycetes > Kitasatosporales > Streptomycetaceae > Streptomyces > Streptomyces marokkonensis. Next base: position 50,653 of record NZ_BAABCQ010000015.1, on the reverse strand, counting down.
GCGGTCAACGTGGCCCATTCGACGGTGCGGTCGCACCAGCGGTCCAGGAGGACACGGTCGTGACCGACGGCCAGCAGCCCCGCGCCGGCGTCGGCACGGTAGTCCTCCACCACCCGGACCAGGGCGGCGGTGGTCGAGGCGTCCAGCATCGCCGTCATCTCGTCGCACACCAGCCAGCGCGGACGCAGCACGAGGGCGCGAGCGAGGCAGGCGCGCTGCAACTGGCCGTCGCTGACCTCGTGCGGGCGCCTGCCGAGCAGGTCGGCGGTGAGCCCCACTGTGGCGGCCAGCTCGGCGACCCGGTCGGCGACGCCCTCGCGCCGGCCGGTGGCGCGCAGTGGCTCGGCGATCAGGTCAGTGAGTGCCAGCCGGGGGTCGGCGGAGAGCCGGGCCTGCTGGAAGACGACTCCGAAGGCGGTGCGCTGTTCGCGCGGGGCGCGGTGGCGCCAGCGCCGTACGGGCGTGCCGTCGACGACCAGGGTCCCGGCCTCGGGGTGGTGCAGCAGGGCCGCGACCCTGGCGAGGGTGGACTTGCCGCAGCCGCTCGGGCCGAGCAGCCCGACGGCCTCGCCCGGCGCGACGGACAGGGAGATGCCCCGGATCACGGGCGCGTTCCCGTCGTATCCGGCGGTGATGGCGCGCAGTTCAAGCACGGTCGGCGACCTCCGTGAGGGCTGCGTGCGGGTGGTGGCAGGCGACCGTGGCGGTCAGCGTCGGCAGCGCGGCGCAGGCGTCGGTGGTCCGGTCGCAGCGGGCGGCGAAGGCGCAGCCGTCGGGGAGGGCGCCGAGTTCGGGCGGCAGGCCGGGGATGGGGGCGAAGGCGCGCTCGGGCAGGGCGTCGAGCAGGCCCCTGCTGTAGGGATGGCGCGGGCCGGGAGCACCGAAGAAGTCGCGGGCGTCCGCCAGTTCGACGATCCGGCCCGCGTACATCACTGCGATCCGGTCGGCGATGCGCTCGGCGGCGGTCAGGTCGTGGGTGATCATCAGCAGGGCACGGTCGCCGTCCGTCACGCCGCCCTTGTGGCCGACATTGTCGACATGTCGCCGTAGCTCGTCGACGGTGCGGTCCACCAGGTCCCGGTCGAGGCCGGTGGTCGGCTCGTCGGCGAGCAGCAGCGGGGCGTCGCCGACGAGGGCGAGCGCGGTGGCGGCACGCTGGGCGAGGCCTCCGGAGAGTTCGTGGGGGTGGTGGTCGAGGTGGTCCTGCGGGAACGCGGCGCGCTCGGCGGCGGCCTCGGCGGCCGTGCGCAGGGCGGCGCGGCCACGGACCGCGGTGAGTTCCGCGACCGTCTCCTCCAGCTGCGAACGGATGGTGCGGACCGGGGTGAGGTGGGCGGCCGGGCTCTGCGGGACCAGACCGATCAGCCGGCCCCGTACGGTACGGGCGAAGGCCCGCTCGTCGGCGGCGAGCAGGTCCAGGTCGCCGAGCAGCGCGCGGCCGGCGGTCCGCGCGTTGCCGGGCAGCAGCCCGAGCAGGGCGGAGGCGAGGACGGACTTGCCGCAGCCGCTCTCGCCGATCAGGGCGAGGCACTCGCCGGCCGCCACGTCGAAGTGGGCGTCGGTGACGGCGGCGATCCGGCGCCCGCCCGGCATCCCGAAGCGCACGGACAGACCGCGTACCGACAGCACGGGGGCTCGCTCGGTCACAGCATCAGCTCCGATCGGCGGCGCGGGTTGAGCCGCTCCCGCCAGGCACCGGCGAGGCCGGCGACGGCGAGGGTGGGGACGATGATGAACAGGCCGGGGAAGAGGGTCGGCCACCACTGCCCGGCGAGCAGGGAACCCCGCGCTTCCTGGATCAGGTTGCCGAGGCTCGCGGTGTGGGTGGGCAGCCCGAGCCCGAGGAAGGACAGCGCCGACTCGTGCCACATGGCGTGCGGCACCATCAGCACGGCGGCCAGCGCGGCCTGGGGCAGCACGCCCGGCAGCAGATGCCGTACGGCCACCCGCCACCGGGAGGCACCGCCGGAGACGGCCGCGTCGACGTAGGGGCGCGAGCGCAGGGACAGCACCTCGGCGCGGACGATGCGCGCGGTGGACAGCCAGTGGGTGAGCGCGACGGAGATCACCACCGGCCAGACGCCCGGCCGGAACATCGCGACGATGAAGATGCCCATCAGCAGGTGGGGTACGGAGGAGAGAGTGTCGACGACCCGCATGACGGCGCGGTCGACCCAGCCGCCCAGCGCTCCGGCGGTGGCGCCCACGGCGGTGCCGACCACGGTGGCCGTCAGCGCCGCCGCCACCCCGACGAGCAGGGAGACGCGCAGGCCGTACACGCAGCGCAGCAGCAGGTCCCGGCCCACGTCGTCGGTGCCGAACGGGTGCTCCCGGCTGGGCGGTCGCAGCTTCGCGGCCAGGTCGACCGCCTGCTGGTCGAGCTGCGCCAGTGGCGGTACGAGCAGCACGGCGAGGACCGTCGCGGCCAGCAGCGCGGCGGAGGTGCGCAGGCGCAGGGTGCGGGTGGAGCGGCGGTTGGCGCCGTGTGAGCGCCACGCCGGGCCGGGGCGCGCCGGGCCGGTACGCGCCGCCTTCCCGGCCTTCCCCGACTCCTCGGCCTTCGCTGCTGCGGTCTCAGCCATGGACATCACATCTCACTGTGCTTCACCCTCGGGTCGAACAGTCCGTAGAGCAGGTCGGCGAGCAGGTTGCCGGCGAGTACGGCGGCGGTGGCGAGGACCGTCAGGGCGGCCAGCAGCGGGAAGTCGACGGCGGTGGCCGCCTCGACGGTGGCCGCGGCGATGCCGGGCCAGCTGAACACCGTCTCCACCAGCAGGGCGCCGGTGATGAGTTCGGGCACGCGGGAGCCGATCAGGGTGAGCACCGGCAGCAGCCCCGAGCGCAGGGCGTGCCCGAGCAGGACCCTGCCCTCGCCGATGCCGCGGGCCCGCGCACCGCGTACCGGGTCCTCCGCGAGGGCGTCGCCGACGCCCTGGCGTACGTACAGCGTGAACCAGGGCAGCTGGGAGAGGGCGAGCACGCCCGCGGGCAGCACGAGGTGGCTCGTGACCTGCCCCGGCGTGACGTGCTCGCTGGCGGTGTCCGTCAGGCCGCCGGCCGGCAGCACGTCCCACTGGAGGGCGAACAGCCACACGGCGAGCAGCGCGATCCAGAAGACCGGCGCCGCCTCCAGGGTGTACGCGAGCGAGGTGACCGCCCGGTCGAGCATCGATCCGGGACGGCGGGCGGCCAGCACGCCGAGCAGCGTGCCCAGCAGGACGGCGAAGGCGAAGGCGACGGCGCACAGCAACGCGGACCAGACGAGGCGTTCGCCGATGACCTGTGCCACCGGCTGGCGCATCACCCCGGAGTGGCCGAGGTCGCCGGTGAGCGCGGAGGTCAGCCAGTTCCACCAGCGGACGACGAACGACTGGTCCACGCCGAGGTTGTCCCGCAGCCGGTCCAGGGTCTCCTGATCGGCGCCGAGCGCGGCGGTGCCGGCGTACGCCTTGACGGGGTCGAAGGGGGAGGCGGCGGCGATGGCGAAGACGCCGAAGGTGACGACGAGGACGATGGGCGCGGCGAACAGGACCCGCCGCCCGGCCAGCCGTCCCATCGCTCCCCACGGCAGCCGCCGGTGGGACCGGGTCATTTCTTGGGCTGCCAGTCCTCGATGTTCCACCAGGGCCCGCTGGCGAAGCCGTGCTCGTGCGGCTCCAGCTGCGTGGTCAGTCCGTGCCAGCGGTCGGCGAGGACGTAGAGGTGGTCGATGTGGGTGAGAAAGGTGTAGCCGGGGTTCTCCACGAGCGCCTTCTGGATCTTCTCGTAGGCGGCGCCGCGCACCTCGGGGTCCTGGCTGCGGCGGCCGGCGTCGAGTGCCTCGTCCACGGCCGGGTTGTCGTAATGGGCCATGTTGTTGAATCCGTCGCCGGCGAGCGAGGAGTGCAGCAGGGTGTACAAGCCGAAGTCCGGGTCGCCGACGCTGCCGAAGCCCGCCATGACCGCGTCGCTCTTCATCCGCGGCTCGATGACCTCCCAGGTGGCGCCCTCCACCTTCACCTCGATGCCGGCCTTCTTGGCGTCGGAGGCGTAGGCGAGCGCGTGGTCCTGGCGGACCTTGTCGCCCGAGGGGTAGTACAGGGTGAAGGAGGCGCGCTGCCCGTCCTTGGCACGGACGCCGCCGGATCCGGGCTTCCAGCCGGCCTCGTCCAGGATGCGCTCGGCCTCGGCCAGGTCGTGCGGGCGTTCGATGCCGCGCGCGTACCAGGGGTCGTCGACGGGCAGCGGCCCGTACGCCGGCCGGCCCGCGCCGTCGAGGATCTTGTCGACCATGGCCTGGCGGTCCACGGCCGCGTCCAGGGCCCGCCGGATCGCACGGTCGCCGGTGACCTTGCCCGCGGTGGGCAGGGTGACGGCCCGGAAGTCGTAGGACCTGGCCTCGTACGTGCGCCGGCCGTCGTCCTTCTCGAAGGTGGCGGCGAGGTTGGGCGGCAGGACGGCGCCGTCGAGGTCGCCGGAGCGCAGGCGGGTGGCGCGTACGTTGTCGTCGGCGATGACCGCCATGGTGAACGACTTCACCGCGGGCTTGCCGCCCCAGTAGTGCGGGTTGGCCTTGAAGGCGAGTTTCTCGCCCTTGCTCCAGTTCGTGAGGACGTACGGACCGGTGCCGACGGGCTTGGTGTTGAAGTCGCCGGTATTGGGGTCCTGCTTGCCCGCCACGTGCTCGGGGACGATGGGCAGCACCGTGCGGGCGGCGAAGGGCGCGTAGGGGTACTTGAGGGTGAAGACGACGGTGTCGTCGCCGTTCGCGCGCACGCCCTCGATCGCGTCTAGTTCGCTCCGGGCGGTGCTGTTGGTCTTCGCGTCCAGGATGGTGCGGTACGTGTAGACCACGTCCTGGGCGGTCAGCGGTTCGCCGTCGCTGAACTTCACGCCGTCGCGCAGGGTGTACGTGTACGTCCGGCCGCCGTCGGCGATCTTCGGCAGCGCGGTCGCCAGGGCGGGCTTCAGCTTCAGGTCGGTGTCGCGGGCGAGCAGCCCGTCGAAGATCTTGGAGTTTCCGTCCTTGCCGTAGCCGAGCAGCGGGCTGAGGGTGTCCGGCTCGGAACCCACCCCGATCACCACGGAGTCGGCCGGCGCCGCGTCACCGTCGCCCGTTCCGCCCCCGGGTGCGGAGCAGGCGGTGACGCCGACGGCAAACGCCGCCGCGGCGGCGGCACTTCGTATCCGACGGGTCGTCATGTGTCCCCCACGCTTGTTGTTGATGCGAGGTTATTGCACATCAGTGGCAATTACTGCGTCAAGCCAGGTGAGTGAGATGTACCGCCCGACGGCGAGAGACCGACACGGCCGACCGGTGCTGGACGGGCCGTGCGATCGGCAGCACACTGCCTTAACGCCTGAGTCAGCCCATATGGGCGCCAAATCGGAGGAAACGGCCGTGTCGACCGTAGGAGACAGAAGCGCCGGAGCAGATCCGGAAGGGCCGTCGAGCGACACCGAAGCGGCGGGCACGGGAACGCTCAAACCCGTGGTCTTCTTCGGGTCGGCCGCACTGATCCTGGCGATCTCGATCTGGGCGATCGTCACGCCCTCCGGCGCCGAATCGGCCATCGGGGTGGCGGTCGACAGGATCTCCTCCTGGTTCGGCTGGTACTACTTCCTCGCCGCGACCGTCTACCTGGTCTTCGTCGTCTTCATCGGCGTGTCCAAGTACGGCACGATCAAGCTGGGTCCCAAGCACTACAAGCCCGACTACGGGCTCTTCGCGTGGGCGGCGATGCTGTTCGCGGCGGGCATCGGCATCGACCTGATGTTCTTCTCCGTCGCCGGCCCGGTCAGCCACTACCTCGCGCCGCCGGAGGGTGACCCGGAGACGGTGGAGGCGGCCCGGCAGGCGGTGGTGTGGACGCTGTTCCACTACGGCATCACCGGCTGGGCCATGTACGCGCTGATGGGCATGGTGCTCGGCTACTTCGCCTTCCGGTACCGGCTTCCACTCGCGATCCGTTCCGCGCTCTATCCGATCATCGGGCGCCGGATCCACGGGCGGATCGGTGACGCCGTCGACCTGGCGGCCATCATCGGCACCGTGTTCGGCATCTCCGTGTCGCTCGGCATCGGTGTGGTGCAGCTGAACTACGGGCTGAAGGTGCTCTTCGACGTACCGGAGGGGCTCCCCGCGCAGATCGGCCTGATCGTCGTGGCGGTGGTGATGGCCACGGTGTCCGCGGCGGCCGGTGTGGACAAGGGCATCCGCCGGCTGTCGCAGCTCAACGTCCTGCTCGCCGTGCTGCTCATGCTCTTCATCCTGGTCGTGGGCGAACCGTTCCGGCTGCTCAACTCGCTCGTCCAGAACGTCGGGGACTACGTCAGCCGCTTCCCCTCGATGACCCTGAACACCTTCGCCTACGACCAGCCGACGGAGTGGCTGGACGCGTGGACGCTGTTCTTCTGGGCCTGGTGGATCGCCTGGGCGCCGTTCGTCGGGCTGTTCCTGGCCCGGATCTCCCGCGGCCGCACCCTGCGCCAGTTCGTCGCCGCGACGCTGATCATCCCGTTCATCTTCACCGGCCTCTTCCTGTCCGTCTTCGGCAACAGCGCGCTGTTCGTGGTCCGCGACGGCGACACCGCTTTCGGCCGGAGTGCGATGAACGCCCCCGAGCAGGGCTTCTACGGCCTGCTGGAGCACTACCCGGGTGCGCTCTTCAGCGCCGGACTCGCCACGTTCGTCGGGCTCCTGCTGTACGTCACCTCCGCCGACTCCGGGGCCCTCGTCATGGGCAACCTCAGCTCCCGTCTGCCGACCCCGGTGACGGACGCGGCCCCGTGGCTGCGCATCTTCTGGGCGGTGACGACAGGGCTGCTCACGCTCGCCATGCTCATCGTGGGCGGCGTGCAGGCACTCACCGACGCCACCATCATCATGGGTCTGCCCTTCTCCTTCGTGATGTTCCTGATCATGGTGGGGCTCTATCTGGCGCTGCGTACCGAGTCCATGCGGGAGGAGGCGCTGGCCACCACGCTGCCGGGGTCGCTGTCCGGGCGTACCACGCAGCAGGGCCCTCCGGGGGCACGGAACTGGCGGCACCGGCTGGCGCGGGCGATGGCATTCCCGGGCAGGCGGGCCGCCGCCGGATTCGTCGAGGACGTGTGCCGCCCCGCCCTCCAGGAGGTCGGCCAGGCGCTGCGGGAGCAGGGGACGGAGGCGGAGTTCCTGGAAGGCGTCAACCAGGAGAACGGCCTCGCGCACGTCGGCCTTCGGGTGCCGATCGGTCCGAACGCCGCGTTCGTCTACGAGGTCTGGCCCGTCGAGAAGCCGACGCCGGGCTTCGCCACCCGGTCGGTGACCATCCACGACACCTACGTGCGCTACGAGGTCCGGCTCGCCGAGGGCAACCAGGGCTACGACGTGATGGGGTACACCAAGGAACAGCTCATCGGCGACAGCCTCGACCAGTACGAGCGGCATCTGGAGTTCCTGCGCATGCACCGCGAGGCGGCCGACCGGTCCGCCCTGCCCGACCACCGCCCGGACGCTCCGGAGGCACACCTGCCGGAATAGCCGCCCGACGGCCGGCCGAGCCCGCCCTCCTGGTCACGTCTGCCGCAGCCGGCGCCAGACGGCCTTCGCCGCGTTGTGCCCCGACATGCCGTGCACGCCGGGGCCCGGCGGCGTGGCCGACGAGCAGATGAAGACGGCCGGGTGCGGGGTGGCGTACGGGAACAGGGACAGCTTGGGGCGCAACAGGACCTGGAGTCCCGAGACCGCGCCGGCGGCGATGTCCCCGCCGACGTAGTTGGCATTGCGGACGGCGAGTTCGGGCGGGCCGGCGGTGGCGCGGGCGAGGACACGGTCGCGGAAGCCGGGGGCGAAGCGCTCCAGTTGGCGTTCGACGGCGTCGGTGAGGTCGCCGGTCCAGCCGTTGGGGACGTGCCCGTACGCCCAGAAGACGTGCTTGCCCTCCGGGGCGCGGGTCGGATCGGCGACGCTGGGCTGCGTGGTGATGAGGAACGGCGCGTCGGGTGCGCGGCCCTCGCGGGAGGCCGCGTTCAGCGCGGCGCCGATCTCCGCGCTGCTGGCACCGATCTGCACGGTGCCGGCGGTGCGGGGCTCCCGAGCGGTCCATGGGACCGGGCCGTCCAGCGCGTAGTCGATCTTGAATACGCCGGGGCCGTAGCGGTAGTTCGCGTAGTGGTTGCCGAGGCCGGCGATGCGGGCCAGGGCCGTGGGCGAGGTGTCGAAGACGTACGCGCGCGCGGGCGGCAGGTCGTCGAGGCGCTTGACCTCGTAGTCGGTGTGGACGGTGCCGCCGAGGTCCTTCAGATAGGCGGTCAGGGCGTCGGAGATGGCCTGGGAGCCGCCGCGGGCCACGGGCCAGCCGCGGGCGTGCGCGGCGAGGGCGAAGACCAGGCCTATGGCGCCGGTGGCGAAGCCGCCGAGCGGGGCCATGACGTGCGCGACGAGGCCGGCGAAGAGGGTCCTGGCCCTGTCGTCGCGGAAGCGGCGCATCAGCCACGTCGACGGGGGCAGGCCGACCAGGCCGAATCTGGCGAGGGTGACCGGGTCGCGGGGCAGCGCCGTGAGCGGCAGGGACATGAAGTCGCGGGCCAGGGTGTCCCACCGGGGCAGGAAGCGCTCGACCAGCCTGCGGTACGCGCCCGCGTCGCGCGACCCGAAGGAGGCGGCCGTCTCGCCGACCGACCGGGACAGCACGGCGGCCGAGCCGTCCGGGAACGGGTGCGCCATGGGCAGCCCCGCGTGCAGCCACTCCAACCCGTACCGCTCCAGGGGCAGGGCGCGGAACGCGGGCGAGTTGATGCCCAGCGGGTGCGCCGCGGAGCACGGATCGTGCCGGAAGCCCGGCAGGGTCAGCTCCTCCGTGCGCGCCCCGCCGCCCACGGTGCCCCGGGCCTCGAACACGGCGACCGAGAAACCGCGGCGGGCCAGCTCAACGGCGGCGGTCAGTCCGTTCGGTCCCGCACCCACTACGACAGCATCGAGCATCGACGGCACCTTCGGACCCCTTCGTCAGCCGATGGCCACTGGGATCAGGATATGCCCGGGCGCCGACAGCCCACGGGCGCGGGTGGGACGGGCGGGGCCGACAGGGTCCGGGGATGACACGCCGGACATGCTTTCCCGGCCCCCGGGAGGGGCTGTGGCTCTGGTACGAACTCGGCGCGCACGGCCACGCCCTGCGACAGGCGGCGTTCGACCGGTCGCTGCCGGCCCCGCGCGCCGCGGCCCCCTCTATCACGCGGGCGAGATGGTCACCGCCGGCGGCGCGTCGGTGGCGGCCGCGCGTCGGTGGCGGCCGCGCGCGACGACCTCCGCTCGACGCCCGGCCGGAGCGTCCCGACCTGTCGATCAGGCTCCGCCCGACAGCAGTGCCACGACCTGGCGGGCCGTGGCCGCGTCGCGGGCCGCGGTGAACGGCAGCTCGTTGCCGCCCGTGATCCGGAAGGGCTCGCCCGTGCGGGTCAGGTGGGTGCCGCCCGCCTCTTCGACCAGGAGGATCCCCGCGGCGTGATCCCAGGCGGCCTCCCAGGAGAAGGCCGTGGCGTCGGACTCCCCCTGGGCGACGGCGAGGTACTCCAGGCCGGCCGAGCCGCAGGAGCGGGGGGCCAGCCCCGGGGTGCGCAGGCCGAGCAGGACCTGCTTCTGCTCGTCGGTCGTGTAGTCCGGGTGGGACGTGGCGACCCGCAGGTCGCGGCCGGGCTCGGGCGGGCCCGCGTACAGCCGCTCACCGTCCAGGAAGGCGCCCCGGCCGCGTACGGCCGTGGCGAGTCGGTCGTCGGCGGGGGCGTAGGTCCAGGAGGCCTGCACGACTCCGTGGTGGGCGAGCGCCACCAGCGTGCAGAAGCCCGGGTCGCCGTGCACGAACTGCCGTGTCCCGTCGACGGGGTCGATGATCCACACCGGTGCCTCGCCGCGTATCGCCTCGTACGAGGCCGGGTTGTCGTGCACCGCCTCCTCGCCGACCACGACCGAGCCGGGCAGCAGGGCGGCCAGTACCTCGGTGAGGTACAGCTCGGCCTTGCGGTCGGCGTCCGTCACCAGGTCGTGCGGGCCGGCCTTCTCGTCGACCTCGTGTGCCGCGAGCCGCCGCCAGCGCGGCATGATCTCCAGGGCGGCTGCCTTGCGGACGGCCTCCTCCACCTCGTCGGCGTGCCGGGCGAGAAACTCGTCGATGGTTTCGTTGTTCTCGATCATGACTCCATGAGAGCACGCCCCACTGACAATCCCCACCCGGGTGGTGTACTCCGGGTGGAATCGGCACGAACACGGGGTGCGGAGAGCCCGGGCGTGGGTGCGGAGAGCCCGGGCGTGGGGGTCGGGGTCCGCGCACACGAGGTTCGGGGTCAGCGGCCGACCGCGTAGCCCTGCGCTCCGCGCGGGTTCGCCGCCGCCGACAGCACGCCCGTCTCCGGGTTCCGCGCGACCGCGCACAGCCGCCCCTCCGACCAGGCGTCGCCGACCGTCACGTCGTGCCCGCGGCGGCGCAGCTCCTCGACGACCTCCGCCGGCATCCGGGACTCCACGGTGACGCTGCCCGCCCGCATGCCACGCGGGAAGAAGGAACCGGGGAAGCTGTCGTTGTGCCAGTTCGGGGCGTCGATCGCACCCTGGAGGTCGAGACCGCCGCGGACCGGGGCGCGCAGCGCGACCGCCAGCAGGAAGTGCAGCTGCCACTGGTCCTGCTGGTCGCCGCCGGGCGTGCCGAAGGCCATGACGGGCACCCCGTCGCGCAGGGCCACCGAGGGCGTGAGCGTGGTGCGGGGCCGGCGGCCGGGGGTGAGCGAGTTGGGCAGGCCCTCCTCCAGCCAGGTCATCTGGAGCCGGGTGCCGAGCGGAAAGCCCAGTTCGGGGACGACGGGGTTGGACTGGAGCCAGCCGCCGCTGGGCGTGGCCGAGACCATGTTGCCCCAGCGGTCCACGATGTCGAGGTGGCAGGTGTCGCCGCGGGTGCCCCCGTCGGCGGCGACGTCCGGTTCGCCCGGCACGGGGGACGTGGGGCTCTTGGCCACCGTCGGCTCGCCGACCCCCGGGGCGTCGAGGCCCTCGCCCTCGACGGCCGCCACGCGCGCGTGGGCGCTGAGCCGCGGGGTGCGCCCGCCCGGACTGCCGGGTCGCAGCTCGAAGGACGCCTTGTCGCCGACGAGCGCCCGCCGCGCCGCGTTGTACCGCGGCGACAGCAGGTCGTCGAGCGGCACCCCGGCCGCACCGTCCGCGTCCCCGTACCAGGCCTCCCGGTCGGCCATGGCGAGCTTGCAGCCCTCGACCAGCAGGTGGACGTAGTCGGCGGTGCCGTGGGCGGGCAGCTCGGGCGGGAGCAGCGCCAGCTGCTGGAGCAGGACCGGGCCCTGGCTCCAGGGGCCGGCCTTGCAGACGGTCCAGCCGTTCCAGTCGTACGTCGCGGGCGCCTCGTAGGACGCGGACCAGCCGGCGAGGTCGGCGGCGGTGAGGGTGCCGGTGTGGCGGTCGCCGCTGGTGTCCATGGTGCGCCGCCCGGCCTGCCGTACGAGGGCCTCGGCTATGAACCCGGTGCGCCAGACCGCCCGCGCCGCGTCGATCTCCGTCTCCCGGTCCCCCGCCCCCGCGGCCTCACCGAGCAGCCGTTTCCAGGTGGCGGCGAGGGCGGGGTTGCGGAAGAGCTCGCCGGGGCGGGGCGGACGGCCGCCCGGCAGGTATACCTCGGCCGAGGACGGCCACTCCGTCTCGAACAGCTCCCGCACGGTCTCGACGGTCTCCGTGACGCGCTCCACGGGCGCGTGCCCGTGCTCGGCGTAGCCGATGGCGTACTTCAGTACGTCGGCCAGCGGCTTGGTGCCGTGGTCACGCAGCAGGAGCAGCCACGCGTCGAAGGCGCCCGGCACGGCGGCGGCGAGCGGTCCCGTGCCGGGGACGAGGTCCAGGCCGAGCCCCTGGTAGTGCGCGACCGTCGCCCCGGCCGGCGCCACGCCCTGCCCGCACAGCACCCGCACCTCGCCGCCCGCCGGCGCGAGCAGGATCGGCACCTCCCCGGCGGGCCCGTTGAGGTGCGGCTCGACGACGTGCAGCACGAAGGCACCGGCCACCGCGGCGTCGTAGGCGTTGCCTCCGTCCTCCAACACCGCCATGGCCGACTGGGAGGCCAGCCAGTGGGTGGAGGAGACCATGCCGAAGGTGCCCTGGAGGGTGGGGCGGGTCGTGAATCGCATGTCCGGCCTCGCTGTTCTGGTACGTCGGTCGGCTGGGGGGTGTCGTTTGGATCAGGCCGAGCCCAGGCAGCGGCGCCTTCCCATCGACTCGACCCGAGCGGGGTCTGGTGCGTGCGGCCGCAAGGCGGAGGAGGGCGACAGGGCGGAGCCCCGGCAACCGGCGACAACGCCACAGGGGTGCGCGCCAGACCCCTCGACCCCGGCAAGATCCGAACGACACCCCCCAACCCAACAGCAAGAAGGCCCGCCGGGACAATCCCGGGAGAACGAGCGTGGGCCTGTCCTCCTCCACGTGGCACCGTCGCCGCCTCGTCCCCCGCGTATCCCGAGGCGGGCCCGCCCTTAGGCTCGCCTCATGCGGATCGCCAGAGTCTTCACGGGTATCGCCTGCGACAGTTCTTTCACCGTCGGCTGCGCAGCCGACGGTGAGGGCGAGGAGGGACGACGGACGGGTGCCGCCGCGACGGGCCGGGGCCAACCGGCGCGCCGGGCCTGTCCGTTCGATCCCCTGCCGGGCTGACGGCCGTGGCCGGGTCGACCGGAGACGCGAGGGATCGGCACAGCGCGCGCGTGGCGGCGGAAGAGGCTCCCGCGGTGGCGCTCTTCCTGTCCATCGTGCCGCTGTCCGCGCTCGCGGCGATGGGTGTGTGGGCCTTCGCCGAGGATCGCGACGCGCGTTTCCTGTTGCTGATGCTCTGTCTCGCGCCCGCTGTTCTGGGCCTGCTCGTGCTCACCGGGTACGGGCTCCTGCGTCAGCGGCTGCGGCCGTCCGACGTGGTACGGGCGGTGTCGGCCGGTCCCCGCCCCGTCGGGCCGCCGCCCGCGCTTCCCCGCACCGTCCCCGGGACGGTGGGGTGGCGGTGGTTGTCCGGGCTCTACTGCACGTCGCTGACGGCTTGGGCCGTCGGGTTCTGGTTCGTGTCCGCGGCCTATCCCGACAGGTCGGGGCGGCTGCTGTCCGACGGACGCCTGTGGATGTGGGGCGGCGCGATCACGGTGATCGTCCTTTGCTGCGTACTCAACGTGGACGGCACGGTCGGCCGTGTCCTGCCGGACCGCACCCGGGCGCTGCGGGGCACGGTCCGCGACGGGGGTGTGGTGGCCGCCGACGGCGGCCTCCGGGTCACCGTCCGCGTTCTGCGAATACCCTCCCGACAACTCGCCCAGGGCCTGCGGGACCGGGACCTCTGGCTCTGCTGGGACCCGAGGCGAGGGAGACGCGTCTTCCCGGCGGACGGGGCCGAGCGTCACGACTGCGCCGCCGTGCTGGTACTGGACAACGACCGCGCCGTCCGGGTCCGCGCCGTCTTCCCGCCGGGCACCTCGGCCTGGGAAGCGGGCACCGTGACGGGCGGCCCCGAGGCACCCGTGGACCCGGCCCGCAAGGTCGGCACCTGGGACCCGCGGACCATGTGGCCCCTGACGGTCACCTGGCCGGCGATCGGCTGGTACGCCCTGGCACTGTTGATGAGCGGGGCCATGATGACCGAGGGCGCGCCCCGTGGCCTGCTGGGTGTGGTCGGCACCGTCGCCATGCTGGTCGCGTTCGCCCTCCACTCGACCGAGGTGTTCCTGCGGGCGCCCGCGGCAGCCTGGTACCGGGACGCCGGATACGCGGACGCGGCCCTGCACGCCCTGGGACGGGCAGGAGAGCGGGCGTCCCCGGAAACCGACCGGCTGCGGCGCGTCGTTCGGCGCATCCCCGTCCTGCTGGGTGTCGTCACCGTGGCACCCGCCGCGGCCCTGGCCGGACTCCTGGCCTGGGTCGTTTGGCCGGGTCCGCAGGCCCGCTCCGCGGTGGTGGCCGGCTGCCTGGCCGTCGCGGGTCTGGTATGGGTGGTCCTTCTCGTTCATCGCGTGTTCACCGGCCCGGTCGAGACCGCCGAGGCGGAGCGAGCCCTGCGCGACGCCGGGCTCGTTCTCCCGCGGGATTCCGCGAGACGCCACAGGCTGCGCCGCGCAGGAGCGCTCCTCGGCACGGTCGGTACGGTCGGCTGGCTGGCCGGGCTGGTGCTGCTGCTGCCGGCCGGCGACGTGACCGCCGACCCGCGGCTCGAGGTACTGCGCGATGCGGGCGCGGTCGTCGCGGAGGTCCCCATCCTGAGTGCCCGGCGGGTCAAGAGCCACTACTCCGTGCACGACGGTCGACCCACCGGCCACCGGTACGCGGTGACCCAGAGCCTGACGGTCGGGCTCCGTGACGACACTGGGCTGACGCACCCGGCCCGGGTCACCACCAAGAGCGACGACCCCCGCGCCGAGGGCGACCGCATCAGCGTCATCTACGCGCCCTCCGCGCCCGCGATCGGCGCCTACATCGGAGAGGACTCCAGCGACTCCCTGACCTCGTGGCTCAGCAACTGGCAGGGCTACCAGGCCGACCTGCCCCGTCTCCTCGACGGCCGCGCCCTCTCCGGCCGCCAGCTCGTGCTGTGCGGCACACTCTGGTTCCTGGCGGTCCTGCCGTTCGCGTTCTCCGCCCCTCAGGACAGGGGCAAACCGAAGCGACGGCCGGTGTGGCCCGTGACGCTCACGTTCCCCACCGCCGTCGGCTACGCGCTCGTGCTGGCCGGCAGCGCGGTCATGCTCACCGACTGGGTCACCGGCTTCGGGCGCGTCGTGTTGGGAGTCGCCACCGGCGTCTGCCTCATCGCGGCGCTCACCCCCGGCCCGCTGCGCGGGATGGACACCCGATGACCGGTCCGAACGGGCCGGTCGGCAGCCGCGCGAGCTGCCGGGTGTCACCGCCGGCCCACTCCGACGTCGGACCACGCTCCAGCACCGGCCGGAGCTGTGACCACGACGAGTTTCCCGGCGGTCCGTGGAAGCCGGCGGGAGACCGCTCCTACGCGGCCCTACCCCTTACCCGCTCTCCCCACCCGGCCCGGGAGTGAGGGCGGTCGGGTCCGTGTCCTCACGCCCGGAGCCGGTCGTGTCCCGCGCCCGGGGTCCGGCCTCCTCGTCGGCTCGGCGGCGAGCCGCGTCCTCGTCGGTGCGGGCGTCGTAGCTGACGAGCCTGGGCAGTGCGACGGTGAGCATGCCCACCGCGGCGACGCAGGCCAGGCCGCCGGTCCAGATCGCCGGGCGGGCGCCGGTCCAGCCGGCCATGGCGCCGGCGCGGACCTGGCCGAGTTGCGGACCGACGCTGTAGGAGAGGACCTCGATGCCTGCGAGGCGGCCGCGCAGCCGGTCGGGGATGGTCTGGTTCCAGATGGTGGAGCGGCCCAGCCCGCTCAGCATGTCCCCCGCTCCGGCCAGGCCGAGGCACACCAGTACCAGCCAGACCTGCGACGTCCAGCCGGCCGCCGCCATGGCCAGGCCCCAGCCGGCGGCGCCGAAGACCACCAGCAGGCCGTGCCGCTGCGTTCTGGACACCCAGCCGCTGGTCAGGCTGACCAGCAGCGACCCGACGGCGCCCGCCGAGTACATCAGCCCCAGCGACCAGTCGGCGTCGAGTTCGTCTGCGAGGAAGGGGAAGATGGTGTTCGGGAAGGCGAAGAACATCGCCGACAGGTCGATCGCGTAGGTGCCCAGCAGCACCGGTCTCGACCAGGCGTACCGGGCCCCTTCGGCGATGCCGCGCAACGACGGTTTGGCGGCGTGCTCGACGGGCGGCACGGACGAGAGCCGACGGCACATCAGGACCGACAGGCAGAAGCAGACCACTGTGGTGGCGTACGCGGGGACGTTGCCCGCGTAGGCGACGACGAGGCCGGCCAGGGCGGGGCCGGCGATGGCGCCGGCCTGCCAGCGCAGGGCGTTCAGCGCGGCCGCGGCGGCGAGCTGGTCGTGCGGGACGATCCGGGCCAGCAGCGAGTCCAGCGCGGGCCGTTGGAGGCCGGCGAGGGCCGCCACCCCGCCCGCCACCACGTACAGCGGCCAGAGCAACGGGCTCGGCAGCAGCGCGTTCACGAGCAGGACGGCCGCCAGCAGCCCCAGTCCCGCCTCGGTCAGCACGATGACCTTGCGCCGGTCCACCGCGTCCGCGAGTGCTCCGCCGTACAGTCCGAAGACCACCAGCGGGACGAGTTCGACGGCGCCCATCGCACCGACCGCGAGCGGGGAGCCGGTCAGGTCCTTGATCTGGAGGGGCAGCGCGATCAGCGCCATCACGCTGCCGAGGTAGGTGACCAGGCCCTGGGTCCACAGCAGACGGAAGTCGCGGGAGGAACGCCAGGGCGCGAGGTCGGGCAGCAGCGCCGCGAGCTTCGGGGTCAAGGCCTCGCTCCGGACTTCGGGGTGCCGTTGCGCGAGGCGTCCGACGCGGTGGTCCGGACCTCGGCGCCGGAGCGGGAAGTGTCCGACGCGGTGGTCCGGACCTCGGCGCCGGAGCGGGAGGTGCCCGACGCGGTGGTCCGGACCTCGGCGCCGGAGCGGGAGGTGCCCGACGCGGTGGTCCGGACCTCGGCGCCGGTGCCGGAGGTGTCCGACGCGGTGGTCCGGGCGGCCTCCGTGGTGTCCGTCGTGTGGTGGCGGCCGATCGGCAGGACGAGGGGCTTGCCGGAGACCGGGTCCTCGATGACGCGGCTCTCCATCCCGTACAGGGCGCGGACCGTGTCCTCGGTCATCACGTCCTCGGTCGTCCCGGCGGCGTGCAGTCGTCCGGACGCCAGGGCGATCAGCCGGTCCGCGTAGCGCGCGGCCAGGTTGAGGTCGTGCAGGACCATGACGATCGTGGTGCCGCGGGTCCGGTTCAGGTCGGTCAGCAGGTCGAGGACCTCGACCTGATGGCTGATGTCGAGGAACGTGGTGGGCTCGTCGAGCAGCAGCAGGTCGGTCTGCTGGGCCAGCGCCATCGCGATCCACACCCGCTGGCGCTGGCCGCCGGAGAGTTCGTCGACGGCCCGGTCCATCAGGTCGGTCGTCTGGGTGGCCTCCAGGGCGGCGGCGACCGCCGCGTCGTCCTTCGCCGTCCAGCGGGAGAAGGCGCGCTGGTGGGGGTGGCGGCCCCGGCCGACCAGGTCCAGCACCGTGATGCCCTCGGGGGTGACCGGTGACTGGGGCAACAGGCCCAGTGTGCGGGCGAGTTCCTTGGCGGGGGTGCGGTGGACCTCCTTGCCGTCGAGGACGACCCGGCCGGTGCGCGGGACGAGCAGCCGGGACATGGCGCGCAGCAGCGTCGACTTGCCGCAGGCGTTGGCTCCGACGATCACCGTGATGCGCCCGGCCGCGAGAGTCAGGTCCAGACCCTCGATGACGGCACGGTCGCCGTAGCCGAGCGTGAGGTCCTCGGTGGCGAGGGTGTGGGACGCGGTCACAGTGAGCCTCCGGCCCGGTTGGTGCGGACGATCAGGTAGACGAGGTACGGCGCGCCGAGGACGCCGGTGACGATACCCACGGGGTAGCGGGTGTCGAAGGCGTACTGGCCGGTGAAGTCGGCGACCAGGACGAGCAGGGAGCCGACCAGTCCCGCGGGCACGAGCAGGGATCCGCCGGGCCCCATCAGGCGGGCGGCGATCGGCCCGGAGAGGAACGCGACGAAGGCGATCGGTCCGGCGGCCGCCGTCGCGAACGCGATCAGCCCGACGGCCGCGACGATCACCGTGACGCGGGTGCGTTCGACGCGGACGCCGAGCGCGGAGGCCGTGTCGTCGCCCAGGCTCAGCGCGCTCAGGTCGCGGGCCCGGGCCAGCAGCACCGGGCCGCACACGAGTACGGCGAGCACGGCGGGCACGGTCTCCTCCCAGGTGGTGCCGTTGAGGCTGCCCGTGAGCCAGCGCATCGCCTCCTGGAGGTCCCATTCGCCGGCCTGCGACAGGACGTAGGAGGTGACGCTGTCGAGCATGGCGGCGATACCGATGCCGATCAGGATGAGCCGGGTTCCGGCGACCCCGTCGCGGAAGGCGAGGGTGTACATGAGCAGCGCCACTCCGAGCGCGGCGGCGATCGCGATGATCGACACCCCGGTCCCACTCATCGAGAAGGTCACGATGGCCAGGGCCGCCGCCGCGCTCGCTCCCGCGCTGATGCCGATGACGTCGGGACTGGCGAGCGGGTTGCGGAGCATCGTCTGGAAGGTGACGCCGGCCATGCCGAAGCTGAATCCGGCGGTCAGCGCCAATACCGCCCGGGGCAGCCGCAGGGTGCCGACGGTGAAGGAGGCGCCCGGCACCTGCTCGCCCATGACGACGCGCAGCACGTCACCGGCCGGGTAGAAGGTGTGGCCGGCCATGAGCGTCGTGACGAACGCGGCGACGACGAGCAGCAGCAGCGTCGAGGCGAGCAGCCGTCGCCGGTACGCGCCGCGCACCCGGGCGCGGGTGACGGCCGCCGACGTGGACGGGGCGCGGACGGCTGGGGCGCTCACAGGGACCTGACCTTTTGGCGTCGGACGATGTGGATGAAGAAGGGGGCACCGATGATCCCGGTCAGGATGCCCACGTCGATCTCGGCCGGCCGGGCCACGACCCGGCCCAGCACGTCCGCGGCCGTCAGGAGGATCGCGCCGCTCAGCGCGGAGAACGGCAGCAGCCAGCGGTGGTCGACGCCGGCCAGGAGCCGGCAGGCGTGCGGTACGACGAGACCGACGAAGAGGATCGGCCCGGCGACGGCGGTGGACGCGCCGCACAGCACGACCGCGCCGAGCGCCGCGCCGGCCCGTACGAGGGCCACCCGTTCACCGAGTCCGGCGGCCAGGTCGTCGCCCAGTGCCAGCGAGTTGAGGGCCCGGGCGGAGACCAGACAGATGACGAACCCGGCGCCGAGGAACGGCAGGACGCTGCCGAGCTGGTCGTAGGAGGCGCCTCCGACGCCGCCGATCTGCCACAGCCGGAAGGTGTCGGAGATGTCGTTGCGCGGCAGTACGACGGCGCTGACCAGGGAGGTGAGCGCGGCCGTGATGGCGGCACCGGCGAGGGCCAGCTTCAGCGGGGTGGCGCCGCCGCGGCCCAGCGAGCCGATGGCGTACACGAAGGCGGCGGTCAGCGCCGCTCCGAGCATCGCCACCCAGATGTATCCGTCCGCCGACGCGAGGCCGAAGTAGGCGATGGCGGTGACCACGGCCAGGGAGGCGCCCATGTTGACGCCGAGGATGCCGGGGTCGGCCAGCGGGTTGCGGGTGACGCCCTGCATGACCGCGCCGGAGAGTCCGAGGGCGGCGCCCACGACGACGGCGAGGAGGGTGCGAGGTATGCGTTTGGCGACCGCCGCCTCCTCCAGGGTGGACTCCGCGCCGCCGAGCGCCGCCCACACGTCGGACCAGGCGACGCCGCGGGAGCCGAAGGCGAGGGAGGCCGTCATGACGGCGATGAGGACCGCGGCGACCACGAGGAGCCACAGGACGCGGACGCGCGCCGGACGCCGTAGCAGCACGGCGTCCGGCGCGGTCGGGGTGTCGGTGACGGTCACTTGACCTTGTCCGCGGCCTCGGCGAGTGCCTTCACGTAGTCGTCCAGGACGTACGGGATGGACAGCGGGGTGGGGTTGGCGGCGGTGGCCAGCGGGGTGCTGCCGGGCAGCAGGTAGATGGAGCCCCGCTTCACGGCGGCCAGCTTGGAGGTGAGCGGGTCGTCCTTGAGGGCCCCCAGCAGTTCGCCCGTGTCGTCGCCGTAGCCGGTGATGATGTCGACGTCGTTGAAGTCGTCGATGCGCTCGGCGCTCTTGGTGAGGACGAACTTCTTCGTCGACTCGGACGGCCCGGAGACGCTGGCGGGGATCTTCATGCCGAGGTCGGTGAAGAACTGGGTGCGGGTGTCGTGGGTCGTGTAGAAGCCGACCTGGCTGACGTCCTTGGAGGACACGTGCGTCATGAACATCGCCGTCTTCCCCTTGAGCTGGGGGTACTTGGCGGCGGTCTCGCTGATCCGCCCCTCGAGGTCGCCGATGAGCTTGTCGCCCTCGTCGGCGAGTCCGATGGCCTTGCTGTTCTGGCGGATGATGTCGCGCCACGGGGTCGCCCAGGCGGCCTCGGGGTAGGCCACGACGGGGGCGATCTGGCTGAGGGTCTCGTAGTCCTGCTCGGTCAGCCCGGAGTACGCGGCGAGGATGACGTCGGGCTTGGTGTCGGCGACGGCCTCGAAGTCGATGCCGTCGGTCTCGTCGAACAGGACGGGTGTCTTGGCGTCGAGCTCCTTGAGGCGCTTCTCGGTCCAGGGCAGCACGCCGTCCCCGTCGTCGTCGCCGAAGTTGGCCTTGGCCATGCCGACGGGGACGACGCCGAGGGCGAGCGGCACCTCCTCGTTGGCCCAGTTCACGGTGGCGACGCGCTTGGGCTCGGACGGGACGACGGTGGTCCCGAGCGCGTGCTTCACCGTGACGGGGAACTGGCCGGAGCCGTCGGCGCCGGCGGCGCTGCTGTCGTCCTGCTTCCCCTGGTCACCGTCCTGGCCGCCGCAGGCGGTGAGGCCGGACAGGAGGGCCGCCGCGAGGGCGAGCGCAGGAAGGCGTGGAGTTCTCATCGACCCGTGTTTTCACTTTCGGTCGGCGGTGCCGGGGCCCACGCTCCGGACCGCGGACTCGGGGGTCACGGACTCAGGGGGTCACGGAGCATGGCACGGCACACGCAGCAGGGTTAGGTAAGGCTTACCTGCACAGGGTATGGAGTTGCCGCGCGCGCATCAATCGAGTCTTTTCGACAGCCTCTGTAGCGATCGGGACACCGATGGGTCCGTCAGCGGACCCGGAACCTGCCCGGAGTCGCCCCCGTCGTCCGCCGGAAGGCCGCCCCGAAGGCACTCGCCGAGCGGTAGCCGACCGCGTCGGCCACCACGTCGACCTCGAAACCCCGGGCAAGGAGCTGTACCGCGTGCTGAGCCCGTACCGCGGCGACCCAGCGGGCGAAACTGGTGCCCGTCTCGGTCTGGAACGCGCGGGTCAGGGTGCGGGCGCTGCACCCGAGGACGGCCGCCCAGCCGGTCAGCGTCCGCTGGTGGGCGGGGTCGGCCCGGACCGCGTCCACGATCGGCCGCAGCAGCGCGGAGGTGGGCAACTGCACCAGCAGCGCCCTGGACGACGGCCGCAGGACGTCGAGGACCATCGCCTCGGTCACGGCCCGGGAGCGCGGCGACAGGTCCTCCTCCTCGAGTCGCTCCAGGAGGAGCCGGAGCAGCGGGGTGATGTCCACGGCGACCGGCACGTCGGGCAGCGCCGACACCGTGCCGTGCCGGAAGAAGTGCGCCCGGTAGGAGGTGCCCGCGACCGCGGAGGCGGAGTGCAGTTGCCCCGCCGGCATCCACAGCCCCAGTGTCGGCGTGACGCACCTCACCTGGGTTCCCACCACGACCGTGGACGCGCCGTGCTCGTTCCAGAGCAGTTCGTGCCACGGGTGCGAGTGTTCGTTCCAGGCCGTGTCGTCGGCGACGACCTCCTCGTACCCCTTGATTACGAAGGGCACGTCCACCTCGCCGGCGGCGAGCGCCGGCAGCTCCCTCGTGACACGCATGCGGTCAGGCTAACCGGCGGCCGGCCGGCGGTGGGCGTGCAGTGTCGTCCAGCGGTGCGAGTGAGTCCGCCGGCCGCTTCGGGCCAGGTGGGTGCCGTACGGCCCGTACCCGTCACGAGAGGCACGCACCCCGCACCCGCCTCGCCAGTCGCGTGCCCGCACCCGTCTCGCCAGTCGCGTGCCCGCGGCCGTCTCGCCAGTCGCGTGCCCGCGGCCGCGGGCACTCGCCGAGGCGGTGTTGCCCGTCACCCGGCTCCTCACTTGCTCTCGCGTTCCTGTTGGGGAACTTCCTTACCCAGAAGCGGCGTTGACAGCGGTGCGGGGCTGAATAGGAGCGGACATGACACAGGAGCACGCGCGTATTCCGTGGCGGCTGCTGCTGATAGAGGACGACCGGGAACTGGTCGTCATGCTTTCCGAGGTCCTGCGGGAGGAGGGCTACGCGGTCGATGTCGCCAACGACGGTCAACGGGGTCTGCATCTCGGCCTCACCCGGCGTTACGACGTGTTCGTCGTCGACCGGCGGCTTCCGGTGCTGGACGGCCTCGACCTGCTGGGCCGGCTGCGGACGCGCGCGGTGCGCACTCCGACGCTGATGCTGACCGCCATGGGCACCGTGCACGACCGGGTCGACGGCCTCGACGCCGGCGCCGACGACTATCTGGTGAAGCCGTTCGAGCTGGACGAACTCGGGGCCAGGCTGCGCGCCCTGTGCCGGCGTTCACTGGAGGGCGGTGACGTCCTGCGGATCGGCTCGGGGCAGCTGCACGTCGGCCCGCGTGAGGTGGAGTTGGCCGACGGCGAGCGGATCGCGCTCGCCGCGCGGGAGTTCTCCCTCCTGTGGGCGCTCGCCTCGCGCCCCGACGCCGTCCACACCCGGGCGGAGCTGCGCCGGCTGGTGTTCAAGGAGGCACCGGCGTCCTCCATCGTCGACACCTACGTCTACTACCTGCGCCGCAAACTGGGCCGGCAGGTGGTGCGCACGGTGCACGGACTGGGCTACCGGCTGGGGGCGTTGTGACCTCCTCCGCGTTCACCGACCGGGCGGCGGTCCGTCGGGCGCGCCTACGCATCGGCGTACTGACCGGTGTGATCATCACCTTGCTGGTCACGGTCGTCGGCGGTGTCGCCGACACCGTCATGACGCGTGCGCAGAGCGACCAGGTGTGGCGGGAGCTGCGCTACGGCGCGGCCCGCGGCGACCTGTCCAGCCCGCCGGTGTGCACCTGGCTGTTCGCGCGTGGCTCGACCCCGCTGGCCAACGCGCCGGCGGGCTTCCCCGTGAACACCGACATGGATCGCGTGCGCCGGACCCACGAGGCCGTGGAGCGCACCGTGCGGCGCGACGGTACCCAGTATCTGGTGCGGACACAGGTCAGGGGGGACGGGAGGGTGGTCCAGGCGGTGTTCGACATGCGCTTCCAGTTGGCCGACCGCAGGCACCTGTGGTTCGCGCTGGGCGTCGCCGAGGTGGTGGGCCTGCTGGCCGCCGCCGCCACCGGAGTGGTCCTCGGGCGTCTGGCCGTGTCCCCACTGGCCGAGGCACTCACCCGGCAGCGCCGGTTCGTCACGGACGCCAGCCACGAGCTGCGCACCCCGGTCACCCAGGTGTACACGCGGGCGCAGCTGCTGTCGCGGCAGGCGGTGGCGCAGGGCATGCCCGCCCCGCACCGCGAGGGGCTGACCCGGCTGGTCGGCTCGGTCGGCCGGCTCGGTGAGGTCCTGGACGACCTGCTGTTGTCCGCGAGCCTCGCGGCGGGACCGGCGCGGCCGTCGGAGCACCGGGCGGTCGATCTGATGGCACTGACCCGTTCGGTGGTCGCGCAGGAGGCGGACCGGGCGCGGGACGGCCGACTCACCGTCGCCGTGGACGGCCCTCCGCACCCCTTGTTCGTCGACGGTGTCGAGTCGGCGCTGCGCCGGGCCGTCGGGGAGCTGCTGGCCAACGCCATCGGGCACACCCCGGCGGGCGGACGGATCGAGGTGACCCTGACCCGGGCCGGCGGCACGGTCACGCTGGCCGTCGCGGACACCGGGAACGGCTTCGATCCCGCGGAGTCGGAACGGCTCTTCGAGCGGTTCCACCGGGGCGGGGGCGGCGGCCGGTACGGGCTGGGGCTCGCCCTGCTTCGGGAGGTCGTCACCCACCACGGCGGGACCGTCGCCGCGACCGGTCGCCCGGGACACGGAGCCCGGTTCGTCATCCGGCTCCCCCTGGGCGGGCCCCGGGCCGCCGCCGTACCGCCGCCCCGGAGTCGGGTACCCCGCATCGGAACGCGGCGGGCCAAGGCTGGTCGTACGTGACCAGCAGGCGTGCGGCGGCACGGACGTCCGCGTCCAGCGGGCGGTCCGGGTCGACCGGGTCGATCGCGTCGACGAGGGCGTCCAGGAGTCCGCCGCACCGGGGGGCGGTGGGGCGCCGGGCTCCGACGTGGGCGGCCTGGCGCAGGCCGAGTGCGAGCGACCCGCACAGCAGGCCGAGCAGCCCGGCCATGTCGTAGGCGCGCAGGGCCGCCTGGGTGCCGAACGGGACGACGTCCTGGTTGTGCAGGTTCGTCGGCAGGCTCTGCATGCCGGCCGGTGTCGCGGCGCGGCGGATCTCCGCCACCAACGCGGTGGTGGCCAGCTGCACGCCCTGCAGGCCGTGCTGCGCGCCCGGTGCCGTGGCGAGCATCGGCGGCAGCCCGCCGTTGCGGGCGGGATCCACCAGGAGGTCGAGCTGTCGTTCGGCCAGGTTGCCCAGTTGGGCGGTGACGGAGGCGAGCAGGTCGGCGGCGAACGCGGCGGGCTGTCCGAAGAAGTTCCCGCCGTGCACCACCTTCCCTGCCCCCACGCCGTCGGTGCCGGATCCTCCAGGGCCGCCGGGGCCGGGGAAGAACAGCGGGTTGTCGCTGATCCCGCGGAGGTCGGCCGCGACGACACCGTCGACGTGACACAGCGCGTCCTCGGCCGCGCCGAGCAGTTGCGGGGCGCAGCGGATGCTGTACGGCTCCTGCAGCGGCCGGCTGCCCGAGGGCGCGCCGCCCTCCAGGGTCCGCCGCATCCGGCCGCCCACCTCGACGGCGCCCGGGTGGCCGTAGGCGCGCAGCAGGTCGGCGTCGACGAAGCCGGTGTCACAGCCCAGCAGGTCGGTCAGCAGGCAGGTGAGCAGGGTGAGCGAGCGGTGGGCGGCGCGGACGGCGTCGCGGGCCAGCGCGGTGGCCGCGGTGGTGACGGAGGTGCCGTTGACCAGGGCGAGCGCGTCGCGTCCGTCGAGCGCGAGGGGACGCAGTTCGGCGGCGGTCAGCGCGTCGCCGGCCGGCATGCGGCGGCCGTCCACGTAGGCGTGCCCCCGGCCGCGCAGCGCCTGCGTGGCGTAGGCGAGCGGGATCAGGTCGCCGCTCGCGCCGACGGAACCGTAGCGTGGGACGGCGGGGACGAAGGTGGTGGCGAACATCGCCGCCAGCCGTTCGACCACCTCGGCCGACACACCCGACAGCCCCTGGGCGAGGGACCGGGTGCGCAGCAGCAGGGCGGCGCGGACGATCTCGGGCGGCAGGTCCGGGCCCTGCCCGGCGCCGAGGTGGGCCAGGGTGTTGTCGCACTGGTCGGCGTCGTCGGCGCGGCCGGCGTAGCCGACGAGTGCGCCGAAGCCGGTGTCGGCTCCGTAGACGCGGCGGCCCTCGCCGTCGGGGCCGTGCCGCAGCGAGTGGAACAGCAGGCGGCCGCGTTCGAGGCGGGCGCGTGCCTCGTCGTCCACGGTGACGGTGAGGGGGGCCGCCGCGCGGCGCAGCGCGACGGAGTCCAGAGGGCCGGTGAGCGAGACGGTGTCCGTTTGGGTGAGCACACCGGGAAACGTAGGAGGGGGATCTCAGAACGCTCTGAAATCCCGTGGCTACCTTCCGTGCCATGAGCCATGACTATCTCATCATCGGAGCGGGCCCCGCCGGCCTGCAACTCGCCTCCCTCATGGAGCGGGACGGCGCGGACTACGTCGTCCTGGAGCGCGGAAGTGTTCCGGGCGCGTTCTTCACGCGGTTCCCCCGGCACCGCAGCCTGATCTCGAACAACAAGGTGCACACCGGGTACGACGACCCGGAGCTGCGGCTGCGGATGGACTGGAACTCGCTGCTGAGCGACGACCCGGAGCTGCTGTTCACCCGGTACAGCCCCCGCTACTTCCCGCCGGCCGACGACCTGGTGCGCTACCTGGCGGACTTCGCCTCCCGGACCGGGGTGCGGGTCCGGTACGACACCGCCGTCCGCGGTGTCTCCCGCGACGCCGAAGGGTTCAGCGTCACCGACCACTCAGGAACGGTGTGGCGGGCGCGGCACCTCGTGGTCGCCACCGGCATGCCGGTGCCGAACCTGCCGTCGATCCCGGGCGTCGAACTGGCCGAGCGCTACGACACGATCGACACCGATCCGGCGTCCTACACCGACCAGCGGGTGCTGATCATCGGTCGGGGCAACTCCGCCTTCGAGACGGCGGAGAACCTGATGGAGAACGCGGCGGTCATCCACGTCGCCGGTTCGGGCTCGCTGCGCATGGCCTGGCGGACGCACTACGTGGGGCACCTGCGCGCGGTCTACAACAACTTCCTGGACAGCTACCAGCTGAAGTCGCAGAACGCCCTCCTCGACGGCCGGGTGCTCGGCATCCACCGGGACGGGGACGGCTACCGGGTCCAGGTCGCCTTCGAACGGGCCGACGAGGTGGTCAAGGACCTGCGGTACGACCGGGTGATCGTCGCGACCGGTTTCCGGTTCGACGCCTCGCTGTTCGACGACACCTGTACGCCGGACCTGATCGTCGACGGCCGGTTCCCGGAGCTGACACCGCTGGGCGAGTCGGTCAACGTGCCCGGGCTGTACTTCGCCGGGACGCTGATGCAGGGCCGTGACTTCAAGAAGGCCACGACCGGCTTCATCCACGGCTTCCGCTACACGGTGCGGGCGCTGCACCGGGGGCTGCGGCAGCGTCATCACCAGGAGCCCTGGCCGGCGACGGACCTGGGGGACGCCACGGAGCGGGCCGTCGACGCCGTGATCACCCGGATCAACCGGTCCTCCGCCCTGTGGCAGCAGTTCGCCGTCCTCGGCGATCTGCTGCTGCTCGCTCCGGACGGCACGATGCGCTACGCCGAGGAGGTACCCGTCGCCCACGTACCGGACGCGGTGCGCGACGGGGAGTTCGGTCAGGCCGAGGCCCATGCCGTGATCACCCTGGAGTACGGGGCGGACCACGACCGCGTCGACCCCTTCGACGTGTCCGCCGGCCGTACGTCCCAGTACGACGTCTCGGGTCTGGACGGCCGCTACCTGCACCCGGTGGTGCGCTGGTACCGGCACGGCGAGTTCGTCGCCGAGCACCATCTCGCGTCGAACCTGGAGAACGAGTGGGACAGCGAGGAGTACCACCGGGCCCCGCTGCGGGCGTTCCTGACCACGCACCGCGGCGCAGAGCTCCCGGTGGCACCGTGACCCTGCGCGAACTGCGCGACGCGGCGCGCACGACGCTGGACCCGGTGCACTACGACTACGTGGCGGGCGGCGCGGGCGAGGAGCGCGCGCTGGCCGCCAACGAGCGGGCGTTCGGCCGGTACGCGCTGCTGCCGAGGGTGCTGCGCGGCGGCACGGAGCGGGACACCGCCGTCGACCTGCCGGGCGCGCGGCGGGCGTCGCCGGTGCTGGTCGCGCCGACCGCGTTCCACCGGTTGCTGCACCCGGACGGCGAGCGGGCCACGGCGCGTGCGGCCGCGGCCGAGGGCGCCGTCCTGGTGACGGGTGTCGCCGCGACGACGGCGGTGGCCGCCGTCGTCGCGGCGGCCCGCGAGCGGGGCCCGGATCCGGCCGTGTGGTTCCTGCTGTACCCGCATCCCCGCCGGGAGGTCACCGAGGCGCTGGTGCGGCGTGCCGAGGAGGCCGGCTGTACGGCGCTGGTCGTCACCGTCGACTCGCCGCTCCTCGGCCGGCGGACCAGGGACCTGCGCAACGGTTTCACCGACCTTCCGCCCGGTTACGCCGCGGAGAACATGCGCGGCCTGCCCGGCTCCCCACCGGGCGACCTCACCGACATTCCGATGCATCCGGCGGCCTCCTGGCGGGACTTCGCCGAGACCGTGGGTATGACCTCGCTTCCCGTGTGGGTCAAGGGGGTGCTTCATCCGGCCGACGCGCGGCTGGCCGTCGGTCACGGCGCGGCCGGGGTGATCGTCTCCAATCACGGGGGCCGCCAGTGCGACACCGCCGCAGCGGCCGTCGACTGTCTGCCCGCGGTGGTCGATGCCGTCGCCGGTGCGGTGCCGGTCCTCCTGGACGGCGGGATACGCCGGGGCGGCGACGTCGCCGTCGCCCTCGCGCTGGGCGCGGCGGCCGTCGGCGTGGGGCGCCCCGTGCTGTGGGGACTGGCCGCCACCGGAGAGGCCGGTGTCCGCGAGGTCCTGGGAACGCTGCGCGAGGAGTACGACCACACGCTGGCCCTGTGCGGCGGGCGCCGAAACGCCGATCTGAGCGCCGACATGGTCGCCCGCGGGGACGCGCCGTGGTGAGCGGCGGGTCGGGCCCCACCTCCTGGTGGCTGCCGCGCGCGGTGGTGGCGTTGCGGGTGCGCGTCTTCGAGAAGGTCAACGGCGACCGGGTGGTGACCCTGCCCAACGCCGACTACGGCCCGGAGGTGTTCGAGCAGGTGTACGCCCACCCGGCCGTGAACGGGCGGAGCGAGGGCGCGGGCCTGTCCGACCTGTTCTGGTACTGGCTCGCGCCGGGACCGGAGGTGCACCAGGAGCACCTGGAGCCCGGCGAGTGCTACGACGAGGTCGCCGCGACGACCCGGCGCATCCTCGCGGGCGGCTCTGACGGGCTGGCCGAGGCGGCCGGGCGGGCCGTCGCGGGGGCCCTGGACGAGGTCGCGGACTCCCGGGTCAGCCTGGTGCGGCTGCGGGACCTGATGATGCCCGCCTGGGCCGCCTTCGCCTACGAGCTGGTCTTCCGCCGGCCGTGCCCGCCGGACGCCCGGGACCTGATCACCGCGCACGCCGACGACGTGATCAACGCCCTCAAGTGCACCGGTCTGCGGCACCCGCGGCGCCGGGACCGGCTGACGGCGTACCTGAGCGAACGCATCGCGGCCGGAGACGTGCCCCACCGGCTGCCGGCCTCCCTGTCGCCGTCCGAGCAGGCGCACTACCTGCAGGGCACCTTCTTCAACACGGCGGTCGTCCAGCTGTCCGAGGCGAGTGCGCACGTCCTGCTCGCACTGGCCCGCCATCCGGGGGTACAACGGCGCCTGTCGGCGGACCCGGAGGACGACCGGTACCTCGCGCACGTGATCGACGAGACGCTGCGCATGTACCCGCTGTTCGGCATCGCTCACCGGATCACCACGGGCGAGGTCCCGCTCGACGACTCGACGGTACTGCCGGCCGGGTCCGTCGTGTGCTTCAGCTATCCGGACTACCAGGCCACGGGCCACGAGCGGCCCGGTGAGTTCGACCCGGACCGCTGGGACCGCCCCGGCGCCAGGAGGGACCGGTACATCCCGTTCGGTGTGGCGGCGAACCGCCCCTGCCCCGCGTGGCGGGTGTCCCCGATCGTCCTGCGCGCAGCGGTGCGCGAGGTGCTCCGCCGGTTCCGGCTGGACTCGTCGGCCTCGCACACCCGCTCCAACCCGCACCGCGCGCCCTGCCTGCTGATCCCCCGCGGCCTGTCCCCGGCCCCCCGGCTGCTGCGGGCCGCGCGCCGGTTCGTCCGGTTCCGCGACCGGGTGGAGGACGTCACCCGGGGGGTGCGGCAGCTGGTGCTCGGCACGCTCATGGTGCTGCACGCCCGCCGGCTACGGCCGGCGGCCCGGTACTTCGGACAACCGCGAGCCGGGCGCTGCCCGGTCGCCCACCACAAGGAGAGCGACGGATGAGCACCACGGAGCTGGGGCCCGCGTTCTTCCTCGCGGTCGTCGTGATCCTCGCCGTCTGCCGGGTCGTCGGCCGACTGGTGCAGACCGTCGGACAGCCGCCGGTCGTCGGGGAGATGCTCGCGGGCGTGGTGCTGGGCCCGTCGGTCCTGGGTGCCCTGCTGCCCGGCGTCGAGTCGGCCCTCTTCCCCACGGAACTACGGCCGGTGCTCTACGTGGTGGGACAGATCGGCCTCGTGGCGTTCATGTTCCACGTCGGCTGGGACTTCCGGGCGGACCGGCTCCGCGGGGTCGCCCGGTCGGCCGGGCTGGTGTCGATGGCGGGGCTGGTGGTGCCCCTGCTGCTGGGGGTCCTGCTGATCTTCGCCGCAGGTGAACGCACCGGCGCGCTCGCCCCGGACGTGTCCCTGACGGTGTCCGGTCTGTTCGTCGGGGTCGCCCTGGCCGTGACCGCGTTCCCGATGCTGGCCAGGATCATCGCCGAACGGAATCTGGCGAAGACCCGGTTCGGCGCGCTCTCCCTCGGCGCCGGAGCCGTCGACGACGCCGCTGCCTGGGTGCTGCTCGCCGGGGTCTTCGGCATCGCGGGCGGCAGCGCCGGGAAGGTCTCCGTGGCCCTCGCCGGCGGCTGCGGCCTGATCGCGGTACTGGCCGTGACCATGCGCCTGCGCGGCCGCACGGTGCTGCTCGCCGAACGCACGGGTCCGGACCAGCTCCTGCTCGCCCTCGTCGGTGTGCTGTTCCTGGTCGCCTGGTACACCGACGTGATCGGGCTGTACGCGGTCTTCGGCGCGTTCAGCCTCGGCGTCGTCTTCCCCCGCTCGCCGCGACTGGACCACACGGTCGAGACGCTGAAGCCGGTGGGCCTGATCTTCGTGCCGCTGTTCTTCACCTACTCGGGGCTGAACACCGACTTCACCCTGCTGGGTTCGGGGCCGGTCCTGCTCTTCACCGCCGGGTGCGTGGTGGTCGCGGTCGTCGGCAAGTTCGGCGCCTGCTGGCTCGCGGCACGGGCCGCGGGTGAGCCCAACCCGGTGGCCCTGCGCATCGGGGCGCTGATGAACGCACGCGGACTGATGCAGTTGGTCGCCCTCAACCTGGGTCTCGCGGCGGGCATCGTGACGCAGGCGATGTTCAGCGCCCTCGTGGTGGTCGCCATCACGACGACCGTCATGGCGTCGCCACTGCTGGCCTTCTTCGACCGGCGTGAGCGCGTGCGGGCCGGGCGTCCGCGCGAGACCGTCGGGGCCGGCAGCCGCTGAACGTCGGGCCGGCCCCGCGGGCGCGGGGCCGGCCCGACCTCCTTTCACGCCTCCCGCGTCAGCCGGTGCCGGTCGGGCTTGCCGGCCGTGGTGAGCGGTACCTCGGCGACCAGGGTCAGGCGCGTCGGCGCACACGCCTCACCCAGGTGCGCCGCCACCATGGAGCGCAGTTCGTCCAGGGCCGGTACGCGGCCGTCCGCCGGGACGACGAACGCGTGTACGGTCTCCCCCGTGCCGTCGTCGGGGACCGCGACGGCGTACGCCTCGGCCACCGCCGGGTGGCGGGCGAGCAGCCGCTCGACGGGACCGGTGTAGTAGACGTTGGCATCGACGATGACCACGTCCCGGGTCCGCCCCGAAAGCCACAGCCGGCCCTGGGCGTCGAGACGGCCGAGGTCGCGGGTGCGGACCCAGCCGTCCACGAACACCTCGGCGCTCAGCGCGGATTGCTCCCAGTAACCGGCGCCCTGCGACGGCGTGCGGACGAAGATCTCCCCCTCGCTCCCCGGCGGGACGGGGCGGCCGGACGGGCCCCGGACCTCCAGGTCGACGGGCGGCACGCCGAGCGAGCCGGGCGGGTCCGCGGGCGTGGCCATGGAGATCATGCCGGTCTCGGTCTGTCCGTACCCGTGGAAGACGACCGGACCGAGCACCGTGGCTGCCTCGTGCGCCCGGCCCGGTTCCAGTGGCGAGCCGGAGACCATCAGCGCGCGCAGCGTGCCGAGGTCGGCGGACGAAGTACGCAGGCTCGTCACGAGCCGGTTCAGACGGGGCACCGTGATGACACTCGCGGTCGCCCGGTGGCGCACGAGGGCGCCGGGAAGGTCCGGCGGGTCGGCGCGGACCAGGACGCCGCCGGCGGCGAGTGCGAGCAGGCCGTACTCGAGCATCACCTGGCTCGTCAGGGTGCCGAAGACCAGGAACCTGTCCAGGCGGCCGGCGAGCTCCCGGACCGCGGGCGGCCAGTCGTCCGGCCGCAGTGTCCAGGCCGCGGTCATCGCCGCGTACGTCTGGGCGCACGCCTTGGGGACGCCGGTGCTGCCGCTGGTGTGGATGAGCCGGGCGACGTCCTGAGGCCGCGCCGAGACCCGGGGCCGCAGGCCGTCGTCCGCCGTCGCCAGGAGTTCACCGAGCGGCAGGACGGTGCCCCTCGGCCGCTCGTCCGGTGGTCCCGGCCGGTCGGTGATCCTGGCCTCGACGTCCCGCAGGAGGAGCCCACGCTGGTGATCCGTCATGCCGGGCCGTACTCCGACGACGCGGGCTCCGACCGTGTACGCGGCGATGACGGCGGCGAACGCCTCGGGACCGACGCCGAGCAACAGGGCGACGGCGCGGCCGGGACCGAGGCCGCGCCGACGCAATGCGGTCGCCACCCGCCGTGTCATACCGAGCAGTTCTCGCCCGGACACCTCCCGGTCACCGTGTTCGAAGACCGTGCGGTCGCCTGCCGCGTCGAGGAGATCGAGGACTGCACCGGGAAACTGTTCGGTCATGGCGCTCCTTCACGGATCCGGTTGCGGTGCGAGGACGAGGGCGAGGTCGAAAACCACGTGATCGCGCACCGTGGGCCGGAGGCTAACGGTGCCGGATCAGAAGGCTCTGAGATGTGGGCGGCGGAACGGGCGGCGGCACAGGGGGGCACAGGAGGGGGCACAGGGGGTGCGCCGCACCCCACGCCCCTCTCCTTCCGAATCGGTCGGTAAGGTGCGATACGAAGCATGTGCGTGTCTGTCCGGATGGCGGAGCAACGGGCTCAGGAGCCACACCGCGCACTGGAAGGGAACGAAGCCGTGCATGGCGAATACAAGGTGCCGGGCGGCAAGCTGGTCGTCGTGGATCTGGACGTCGAGGAGGGCGCCCTCCGCAATGTGACGGTCGCCGGGGACTTCTTCCTGGAGCCCGACGAGGCGATCCTCACGATCAACGGGGCTCTGGAAGGTGCCCCCGCCGCGACGGACGCCGCAGGCCTGGCGGCCCGCGTCACGGCGGCGCTGCCGGAGTCGGCCGTGATGCTCGGGCTGACCGCGGAGGGCGTCGGCATCGCCGTCCGGCGAGCGCTGGGCCACGCGGCCGAGTGGAGCGACTACGACTGGCAGCTGGTGCACATGGAGCCACAGGCACCCGCTCTGCACATGGCTCTGGACGAGGTCCTCACCGCCGAAGTGGCCGCCGGGCGACGGGCGCCCACGTTGCGGGTCTGGGAGTGGGCCTCGCCCGCTGTGATCATCGGCAGTTTCCAGTCGCTGCGCAACGAGGTGGACCCCGAGGGGATCGCGAAGCACGGACTGTCCGTGGTACGCCGCATCTCCGGTGGCGGGGCCATGTTCGTGGAGCCCATGAGTACGATCACGTACTCCCTGTCCGTGCCGGAGGCGCTGGTCTCGGGACTCTCCTTCGCCGACAGTTACGCCTATCTCGACGACTGGGTCCTGGGCGCGCTCGGCGACATGGGCATCAAGGCCTGGTACCAGCCTCTCAACGACATCGCCACCGATGCCGGCAAGATCGCCGGCGCCGCCCAGAAGCGGATGGTCGGGCCGGACGGTGGTCCCGGAGCCGTGCTGCACCACGTGACCATGTCGTACGACATCGACGCCGACAAGATGCTCGAGGTCCTGCGCATCGGCAAGGAGAAGATGTCCGACAAGGGCACCAGGAGCGCCAAGAAGCGCGTCGATCCGCTCCGCCGCCAGACGGGCCTCGCCCGGGAGCAGGTGATCCAGAACATGATCGCCTCCTTCCGCAACCGCTACGGCCTCGCCCAGGGGCACATCACCCCGGAGGAGATGAGGCGCGCCGAGGAGCTCGCCGCCACCAAGTTCAGCAGTGAGGAGTGGACCGCCCGCGTGCCGTAGGGACGCCGTCGGGTTCCTGCTGTCGCGCGTCGCGGGCGGCGCGCTCCCCGCGTCCCGGCCCGTTGGGACCGCGCGTTCCGGTCCGTCTGCGTCACCGCCCGGCCACGCACCGAGTTCGCCCTTTCGCCCCACCGGGACTCGTGTGACACTGGCGTCCCGTCCGCCGTGCGGGCCCTCCGCACCATCCCCCACGAGAAGTGCGCCGTGCGTTCTCTTCCCCTGCCGCTCGCCCTGACCGTGCGTCTGGCGCCGGTCGCCGTGCTCGCCACGGCGGGCTGGGCGCTGTCGTCCGGGCCGGACTCCTCACCGGCCGCGAAGGACAAGACGCCGCCCGACCCGACGAACCGGTCGGCCTCCGCGCCCGCGACCGAGGCGGTGACGAAGACGTACGCCGCCGCGCCGGCGCCCTGCGAGAGCCTGGCCGGCAAGACGGTCGGTTCGCTGGTGCCGGGCGCGAAGACGGACGGCACGGAGATTCCTTCGACGGACACCGACGCGCGCCGCACCTGCTCCTGGAACGCCCTCAAGGGGTACGACTACCGCTGGCTCGATGTCTCCTTCGAGGTGATGGAGTCGGACGAGGCGGCACTGAAGTCGTACAAGGAGCGGGTCGCCGACCGGAGCGGCGGTGGTGAGGTCCCGGGGCTCGGCGACGCGGCCTACTCCGTCGTGAACCTCACCACCGAGGAGAAGCAGCAGACACGCGAGGGCACGGTGCTGGTCCGCGCGTCCAACGCCCTGGTGATGATCACCTACAACGGCAGCGACTTCGAGTCGAAGAAGGCCCCCGATACGGGCGAGATCAACAAGGGTGCCATCAAGGCGGCCAAGGAGGCGGTGGCCGCCTTGACGGACGGTCACACCGGCTGACCGCCCGCCCCTCCAGCGGGAATCGTCCAGGTGGGAACGCGTCAGCGCACCGGCACGCGTGAACCAGTCGGCGAGTACCGCGGCCTCGTCCGAGCCGTAGTTGGCGAGGAGCTCCGTGAGCCGCGCGGAGTACGGGCCGTGGACGGCCCGCACACGCATCGCCGCGGCAGGGACCGCGGTGACGCGTACCCGGCGCCCGTCGGCCGGGGCCGGCCGACGGGTCACGAATCCGCCGCGCTCCAGGCGGTTGACGATGCCGGTCACCGCTCCTGTCGCATTCCCTTTGGCCCTGGGGTAACTTCCTTGCTTGCTAGGGCATTTGAAGCCCAGCCTCGGGTCGTGCCACCGCACGCGGTGTCGCCGCATGCCGTGTCGCGGCCCTACGGGCACGAGGAGGCAGGCACATGAGCGGAAATCAGCACGACGAGGGACACACCGTCGCGGGATGGACCGGTTGCCTCGTCGCCGTAGCCGGGTCCGTGGTCACCGGCCTGGGCGTCGTCGGCTGGCGCCCGGGGATCTGGTTGGGACTGGCCGTCGTGGCGTCGGCGGCACTGCTCACCTGGGTCCTGCACCTCGCGGGCTGGGGCAAGCCGCCCGGCCCGCGGCCCGCCGGCCAACTGGGCCTCGCAGTACGGGACTCCACCGCTCGAGGCGGGCACGGAGACTGCCTGGGGTGCCGACTGGCCGGACGGCGCGGTGTTCCGGCAAGCACGGTTTTGGCGCCCACGCCCACCGCCACCGCCTCGCCGGCCGACCTGTCGTCCTGACGCGGGTACCGGCGGGCGGTTCCGCCGCGCCGCCCGGCGAAGAAGCTGTCACTCCATCGCTGCGGCGCCGTCCATCATCCGCTGAGCGCGGGGATGACCAGGGCGCCGTACGCGTCGATCGTCGTCTCCTGCGCGTCATGCATGCCGTAGAGAGCGAACTGGTCGACGCCGAGGGCGCGCAGGGCCTCGAGCTTCTCGATGTGCTTCTCGGCCGGTCCGATCAGGCAGAACCGGTCGACGATCTCGTCCGGCACGAACCGGGTGTCCGGATTGCCGCTGCGTCCGTGGTGGGCGTAGTCGTACCCCTCGCGGTCCTTGACGTAGTCGGTGAGTCCGTCGGGGACGGCGGCGGAGTGCGTGCCGTACTTCTCGACCAGGTCGGCGACGTGGTTGCCGACCATGCCGCCGAACCAGCGGCACTGCTCGCGCGCGTGGGCCAGCGCCTGGAGCGAGTCGTCGGCGGTGACGTAGGCGGGGGCGGCGACGCAGATCGTCACCTCGGACGGGTCGCGTCCGGCGGCGACGGCGGCTTCCTTGACGGCCTTGACCATGTGCTCGGTCAGGTAGAGGTCGGCGAGCTGGAGGATGAAGCCGTCGGCCTCCTCGCCGGTCATCTTGAGCGCCTTGGGGCCGTACGCCGCCATCCACACGGGTACTTCGGCACCCGGCCTGATCCAGGGGAACCTGACGGCGGTGCCGCCGCCGAGGTCGGCCTCCTCTCCCCTGCCCAGCGCCCGGATGACCCGCATGGATTCGCTGATGCGGGCGAGGGTGACGGGTCTGCGGCCGGCGACGCGCATCGCGGAGTCGCCGCGGCCGATGCCGCAGACGGTGCGGTTGCCGAACATGTCGTTGAGGGTGGCGAAGGTCGAGGCGGTCACCTCCCAGGTGCGGGTGCCCGGGTTGGTGACCATCGGGCCGACCTTCAATTTCGTGGTGCTGGCCAGGATCTGACCGTAGATCACGAAAGGCTCCTGCCACAGCACGCAGGAGTCGAAGGTCCAGCCGTGGGTGAAGCCGTTGCGCTCGGCCCGTCGCATCAGGCTGACGACGCGGGAGGCCGGCGGGTCGGTCTGCAGGACGAGTCCGAAGTCCATGGGCACGACACCTCCTAGTTCAGGTACTGGCAGGTGGCACGCGGGGTGTAGACGCCGTGGCCCTTGCGTCCGGTGTACTCCCGCTCGGTGACGACCGGCACACCGCGCGAGAGCACGGTCTCCACCCGTCCGGTGATCCGCCTGCCCTCGTACGCCGAGTAGTCGACGTTCATGTGATGGGTCTCGGCGGAGATGACCTGCTCGGCGTGCGGGTCGTAGACGACCACGTCGGCGTCGGCGCCGGGCGCGACGGTGCCCTTCTTCGGGTAGAGGCCGAACATGCGGGCCGGAGTGGCGCAGGCGATCTCGATCCAGCGGCGGCGGGTGATGTGCCCGTCGACGACGGCCTGGTGGAGCAGGTCCATGCGGTTCTCGACGCCCGGCATGCCGTTGGGGATCTTGGAGAAGTCGCCGCGGCCCAGCTCCTTCTGCCCGCTGAAGCAGAAGGGGCAGTGGTCGGTCGACACCACCTGGAGGTCGTTGGTCCGCAGGCCCCGCCACAGTGCAGCCTGGTGCTCGCGCGGGCGCAACGGCGTGCTGCACACGTACTTGGCACCCTCGAAGTCGGGCTCGGCGAGGTTGTCGGTGGACAGGAAGAGGTACTGCGGGCAGGTCTCGCCGAAGACGTTCAGGCCCTCGTCGCGGGCCCGGGTCAGCTCCGCGACCGCCTCCGTCGCGGAGACGTGCACGACGTACAGCGGCGCGCCGGCGACCTGGGCGAGCTTGATGGCGCGGTGGGTCGCCTCGGCCTCCAGGAGTGCCTTGCGGACCTCTCCGTGGTACCGCGGGTCGGTCTCGCCGCGGGCGAGGGCCTGCTCGACCAGGACGTCGATCGCGATGCCGTTCTCGGCGTGCATCATGATCAGGCCGCCGTTGTCGGCGGCGCGCTGCATGGCGCGCAGGATCTGGCCGTCGTCGGAGTAGAACACACCGGGGTACGCCATGAACTGCTTGAAGGAGGTGACGCCCTCCTCCACCAGCAGGTCCATCTCCTTGAGCGTCTTCTGGTTCACGTCGGAGACGATCATGTGGAAGGCGTAGTCGATCGCGCAGTTACCCTCGGCCTTGGCGTGCCAGGCGTCCAGGCCCGCGCGCAGGGAGTGGCCGACGCCCTGGATGGCGAAGTCGACGATCGTGGTCGTACCGCCCCAGGCGGCGGCCCTGGTGCCGGTCTCGAAGGTGTCGGCGGCGTAGGTGCCGCCGAAGGGCATCTCCATGTGGGTGTGGCCGTCGACCCCGCCCGGGACGACGTACTTTCCACTCGCGTCGATGACCCTCTCGGCCGTGAAGGCCTCGGCTGCCGGGGTGCCGGACGCGGCGAGGGCGGCGATGCGGCCGTCCTCGATCAGGACGTCGGCGTGGATCTCGTCGGACGCGGTGACGACCAGGCCACCGCGGATGACGGTACGACTGCTCATGCTGCTGTTCCCTCCTGTCAGGTGCCCCGGTCGGTGGGGGCACGGTCGGCGGGGAGTGCGCGCCCGGCGCCCGGTCGCGGTGGAACCGCCGGCGGTCCGGTCGCGGCAGCACCGCCGGCGGTCGGGGACCTCTCGCGGCCCGCCCGTGTCGAGGTCACGGACGACGAGTCCGCTCTCCTGGCCCCTCGCGGCCTGGCCGACGAACCACGTCCGGGGAACGACGCGGTACGAGGTGGCCGAGCCGGTGCGCGCCGGCCATCACCTCGGGCTGCCCGGCGGCCACCCGCTCGGGGCCGAGGACCGGGCGCACCAGCAGGGCGAGTCCCCCGGGCTGCCGGTCATGGTCCCAGATGGTGGTCACGGTGGCGCCTCCCCGGCTCGGGACGCTGCTGTCAGACGCTCCGCAGAGCGCGTTCGAGGATCGCGGCGCCCTCCTCGGCCTCCGCGACGGTGAGGGACATCGGCGGGGCGACGCGCAGGACGCTGGTGTTGTGGCCGCCGCCCCTGCCGATGAGCAGCCCGCCCGCGCGGGCCTCCTCCAGTACGGTGGACGCCGCCTCGGGGACGGCCTCGTCGGTGCCGGGCCGGGCCAGCTCGACGCCGATCATCAGCCCGCGTCCGCGCACCTCGCGTACATGCGGCACCTGGGCGGCGACGGCCCGCAGTCGTTCGACGAGCAGTCCGCCGACACGCCGGGCGTTGCCCTGGAGGTCGTGCTCCAGCAGGTAGGTGAGGTTGGCGAGGCCGGCCGCCATGGTGACCTGGGTGCCGCCGAAGGTGGAGATGCTGTTGGCGTCCAGGCAGTTCATGATCTCGGCGCGGGCGATGACGCCACCGACGGACATGCCGTTGCCGATGCCCTTGGCGAAGGTCACGATGTCCGGCGGGCCGCTCCTCCCGTGGGCCTGCCAGCCCCAGAAGTGCTC
Source organism: Streptomyces marokkonensis (assembly GCF_039539045.1). NCBI lineage: Bacteria > Bacillati > Actinomycetota > Actinomycetes > Kitasatosporales > Streptomycetaceae > Streptomyces > Streptomyces marokkonensis. The sequence continues at coordinate 12,041 of NZ_BAABCQ010000015.1, read as the reverse complement.
GCCGGTGCGGCCCCATCCCGTCTGCACCTCGTCGGCGATCCACAGGATGCCCCGCTCGTGCAGCACCTCGCGGAACGCGGCGTACAGGCCGTTCGGCGGGGAGGTGAAGCCGCCGACGCCCTGGACGGGTTCGGCGATCAGAGCGGCCGGCGGGCGGGTGTGGCCGAGGAGGTCCTCGAGGTCCTCCACGCAGGCGTCGATGAAGTCGCGGTCGTCCAGGTGCGCGTAGGGGCCGCGGGTGCGTACGCCGCCGTGGACGTAGAGCGTCTGGAGCGGGGAGAGCGACGTCGGCGACCAGCCGCGGTTGCCGGTGATGCCGACGGAGCTGAAGGAGCGGCCGTGGTAGCTGTTGCGCATCGCCAGGATCGTGTTGCTGCGCCGGTGGGCGGTGGCGAGCAGCAGGGCGGTGTCGTTGGCCTCGGTGCCGGAGGTGGTGAAGAAGACCCGGGCGTCCGGGATGGCGGACACCTGGGCGACGCGCTCGGCGAGTTCGACCATCGGCCGGTTGAGGTAGAGGGTCGAGGAGTGGATGATCCGCCCGGCCTGCTCGCTCACCGCCTTGGTCACCTCGGGCAGCGCGTGCGCGGTCATCGTGGTGAGGATGCCGCCGAAGAAGTCGAGGTACGAGTTGCCGGCGGCGTCCCACACCCGGCGGCCCTCTCCGTGAGTGATCTCCAGCGGGTCCTCGTAGTACAGGGCGAGCCAGTCGGGCAGGACGGCGCGGTGCCGGCCGAACAGGTCCTTGGTCATGGCCGCACCAGCCCTTCGTAGGCGTCGGGGCGGCGGTCGCGGTAGAAGGCCCACTGCTGCCGCACCTCGTCGATCAGGGCGAAGTCGAGGTCGCGGACGACGAGTTCCTCCTTGGTGTCGCCGGCCGTGTCGCCGACGAACTGCCCGCGCGGGTCGACGAAGTACGACGTCCCGTAGAAGTCGTTGTCCCCGTACTCCTCCTGCCCGACCCGGTTGATCGCGGCGACGAAGTACTCGTTGGCGACGGCCGCCGCGGGCTGTTCGAGCCGCCACAGGTGGGCGGAGAGGCCGCGGTGGGTGGCGGAGGGGTTGTAGACCAGCTGGGCGCCGCCGAGGCCGAGTTGCCGCCAGCCCTCCGGGAAGTGCCGGTCGTAGCAGATGTAGACGCCGACCTTGCCGACTGCGGTGTCGAAGACGGGCCAGCCGAGGTTGCCGGGGCGGAAGTAGAACTTCTCCCAGAAGCCCTTGACCTGCGGGATGTGATGCTTGCGATACGTCCCGAGGACGGTGCCGTCGGCGTCGATCACGGCCGCGGTGTTGTAGTAGAAGCCGGACTGCTCGACCTCGAAGACGGGGGCGACGATCACCATGCCGGTCTCGCGGGCGAGGGCCTGCATACGGCGGGTGGTCGGGCCGTCGGGGACGGGTTCGGCCCAGCGGTAGTGCTCGGGGTCCTGCACCTGGCAGAAGTAGGGCGCGTTGAAGACTTCCTGGAAGCCGATGATCCCGGCTCCCCGCCGGGCCGCCTCGCGGGCGTGCTCCTCGTGTTTCGCCACCATGGACTCGGTGTCGCCGGTCCAGGTGGCCTGGACCAGAGCGGCACGTACGACGTTGGCCATGAGCTGCTCCTTCGACACGACGTCAGAGCCTCTACGCCCGTAGAGCAGGCCGTAGAGGGTCGAAGGTAAGCCTGGCCACAGGGGCTTGCCAAGACCATCGTCGTCACGGCGCGATGTCGATCGGTTTTCGCACTCCTGCGGGTGAGCGGAGGGGCCGGTGGGGCGGCTGGGGCGGACGTCGCCGTCCGGCGATCACACGCCCGCGAGCGCGCACCACCCCGCCAGCTCGTCCATGGAGAGCCCCAGCGCGCGGGCCAGCGCGGCCACCGTGAAGAACGCCGGGGTGGGCGCCCGGCCGGTCTCGATCTTGCGCAGCGTCTCGGCGGAGATCCCGGCCTCGGCCGCGACCTCCGTCATGCTCCGGTCGCCGCGGGCCGCGCGGAGCAGGCGCCCGAGGCGCTCACCGCGCTCACGCTCTTCGGGGGTCAGTGGAGTGCGTACCATGACGCCATTCTAATACCGGCTTCCCGTACCGGGCCGGGACGCGGCCCGAGAGGCCCCGAGACGCCCGGAGGCGAGAACCCCGGAGGGATTCCAATTAAAATACCGGTATAGTAATTGGCATGGTGGAACTGAAGACAGACACATCGATCGACGCCATGCACGCGGCCGGCCAGGTCGTCGCGCGCGCCCTGACCGCCGTACGGCGGGCCGCGGACGTGGGCGTGTCCCTGCTGGACCTGGACGCGGTGGCGCACGAGGTACTGCGGGAGGCGGGCGCCGGTTCGCCGTTCCTCGGCTACCGGCCCTCCTTCGCGCCGACGCCGTTCCCGGGGGTCATCTGCACGTCGGTGAACGACGCGATCGTGCACGGCATCCCCGACGGCTACCGGCTGCGCGACGGCGACCTCGTCTCCATCGACTGCGGCGCGACCCTGGACGGCTGGGCCGGCGACTCGGCGGTCAGCTTCGTCGTCGGCACCCCGCGCACGGCGGACGTGACGCTGATCGAGACCGCCGAGCGGGCCCTCGCGGCGGGCATCGACGCCGCCGTCGTCGGCAACCGCGTCGGCGACATCGCGCACGCCATCGGCACGGTGTGCCGGGGAGCCGGCTACGGCATCATGGAGGACTTCGGCGGCCACGGCATCGGCCGGCAGATGCACGAGGACCCCGGGGTCCCCAACGAGGGCCGGCCGGGACGCGGGCTCCCCCTGCGGCACGGCATGGTCATCGCCATCGAGCCCATGCTGATCAGCAGCGGCCGGGACGACTACCACCCCGCTCCGGACGGCTGGACCCTGCGCACGAACGACGGCTCCCGGGCGGCGCACGTGGAGCACACGGTGGCGATCACCGAAGCCGGTCCGCGCGTCCTGACCTCGCGGGACGGTCTCTGACCCGGGCCGGGGCCCGGGTTCCCGCACATGCCCGCCGGAACAGAACGTGTCATGTTGGGCATGAGCTCACCCCGCCCGGGTTACCCGGCCCCGGCACGTCGATCAGCGAAGCAGCGGAGGACCGGAAACGATGAGCAGCGGCTTCATGGGCCCGGAGGGTGACCCGTTCGCGGAATTCCTGGCACGCTTCTTCGGCGGGCCCAGGCCGAGGCAGATCGACATCGGGCGGCTGCTCAGCCAGCCCGCCCGGGAGCTGGTGCGCGGCGCCGCCCAGTACGCCGCCGAGCACGGCAGCCGGGACCTGGACACCGAGCACCTGCTGCGGGCCGCGCTCTCCACCGAGCCGACCCGGGGCCTGCTCAGCCGGGCCGGTGCCGACCCCGACTCGATGGCGTCCCAGATCGACGAGCGCAGCGGCCCGGTGCAGCACCCGCCCGGTGAGGTGCCGCCTCCGACCTCGCTCTCCCTGACCCCGGCCGTCAAGCGCGCCCTGCTGGACGCGCACGAGCTGGCCCGGTCGACCGGCACCGGGTACATCGGCCCGGAACACGTGCTCAGCGCCCTGGCCGCCAACCCGGACTCGGCCGCCGGGCACATCCTGAACGCGGCCCGGTTCGCCCCCTCGGGTCTGCCGACGGAGGCACCGGACGCCGCGAAGGCCCGCGCGGAGGGGCCGCGGACCACCAACACGCCGACCCTGGACAAGTACGGCCGCGACCTCACCGACCTGGCCCAGCAGGGCCGGATCGACCCGGTGATCGGGCGCGAGGAGGAGATCGAGCAGACCGTCGAGGTACTCTCCCGCCGCGGCAAGAACAACCCGGTGCTCATCGGTGACGCGGGGGTCGGCAAGACCGCCGTCGTGGAGGGGCTGGCGCAGCGCATCACCGACGGCGACGTGCCCGACGTACTGGTCGGGCGCCGGGTGGTCGCGCTGGACCTGACCGGCGTGGTCGCCGGTACCCGCTACCGGGGCGACTTCGAGGAGCGGATGAACAACATCGTGGGCGAGATCCGCGCCCACTCCGACCAGCTGATCATCTTCATCGACGAGCTGCACACCGTCGTCGGCGCGGGCGGGGGCGGCGAGAGCGGCTCGATGGACGCCGGGAACATCCTCAAGCCGGCCCTGGCCCGCGGCGAGCTGCACATCGTGGGCGCCACCACGCTGGAGGAGTACCGCCGGATCGAGAAGGACGCGGCCCTCGCCCGCCGCTTCCAGCCGATCCTGGTCCCGGAGCCCACCACCGCGGACGCGATCGAGATCCTGCGCGGCCTGCGCGACCGCTACGAGGCCCACCACCAGGTTCGCTACACCGACGAGGCACTGGTGGCGGCCGTGGAGATGTCCGACCGCTACCTCACCGACCGGCGCCTGCCGGACAAGGCCATCGACCTGATCGACCAGGCGGGCGCCCGGGTGCGGCTGCGGGCCCGCACCAAGGGCACGGACGTACGGACCATGGAGCGCGAGGTGGACCAGCTGGTCCGGGACAAGGACCAGGCGGTCGCGGACGAACAGTACGAACAGGCCACCCAGCTGCGCGACCGGATCGTCGAGCTGAAGCAGCGGATCACCGAGGCGGACGGTGGTGGCGAGGCCGACGAGGGCCTGAACCTGGTCGTCGGCACCGAGTCCATCGCCGAGGTGGTGTCCCGGCTGACCGGCATCCCGGTCAGCAGCCTCACCCAGGAGGAGAAGGACCGTCTGCTGGGCCTGGAGGCCCACCTGCACGAGCGGGTGGTCGGCCAGGAGGAGGCCGTACGGGTGGTCTCCGACGCCGTACTGCGCTCCCGCGCCGGGCTCGCCAGCCCCGACCGGCCCATCGGCAGTTTCCTCTTCCTCGGTCCGACCGGCGTCGGCAAGACCGAGCTGGCACGGGCACTGGCGGAGGCGCTGTTCGGCAGCGAGGACCGCATGGTCCGGCTCGACATGAGCGAGTACCAGGAGCGGCACACCGTCAGCCGCCTGGTCGGCGCCCCGCCCGGCTACGTCGGGCACGAGGAGGCCGGCCAGCTCACCGAGGTGGTGCGTCGGCACCCGTACTCCCTGCTCCTGCTGGACGAGGTGGAGAAGGCGCACCCGGACGTCTTCAACATCCTGCTCCAGGTGCTCGACGACGGGCGCCTGACCGACTCGCAGGGCCGCACGGTGGACTTCAGTAACACGGTCGTCGTGATGACGAGCAACCTGGGCTCCGACGTGATCACCCGGCGCGGTGCTGGCATCGGCTTCGGCGCCGGCGGTTCGGAGGCGGACGAGGAGGCCCGGCGCGAGCAGGTGCTGCGCCCGCTGCGCGAGCACTTCCGGCCCGAGTTCCTCAACCGGATCGACGAGATCGTCGTCTTCCGCCAGCTCAGCGGCGAGCAACTGCGGCAGATCACCAGCCTGCTGCTTGAGCAGACCCGCCGTATGGTGCACGCGCAGGGCATCACGGTCGACTTCACCGACGCGGCCGTGGACTGGCTCGCCGAGCGCGGCTACCAGCCCGAGTACGGCGCCCGTCCACTGCGCCGCACCATCCAGCGCGAGGTCGACAACGAACTGTCCCGGCTCCTGCTGGACGGCCGTATCGCGGAGGGCGGCCGGGTGACGGTCGACGTCGAGGACGGGCGGCTGGCGTTCCGGACGCCCGAGCGGCCCGCCCCCGAACTGTGAGTTTTGGCGCGCCGGCCTAGCGCACCGGCCGTACCACCATCGCCGAGCCGCCGCCGCGTCGTTCCTTCTCGGCGGCGGCCAGCCACTTGCCGTTGGGCAGCCGCTGTACGCCGGTCGCCGCGCCGATCTCGGGGTTCTCCTCGAAGGAGTGCCCGAGGGCCTCCAGCTCTTCCCGCACGCCGCTGTCGTGGAGACCGGGTTCGAGTTCGGTCCGGGCGGTGTTGCGCTGGCTGGCGCGCGGGGCCGCGATCGCGTCGACGAGCGGGAGCCCCCGGTCGATGACGCCGGTGAGCGTCTGGAGCACGGTCGTGATGATGGTGGAGCCGCCGGGCGAGCCGACCGCCACGACGGGCCGGTGGTGCTGGTCCAGGACGATGGTCGGCGCGATCGAGGACCGCGGACGCTTGCCGGGACCGGGCAGGTTCGGGTCGTGGACGGCCGGGTTGGCCGGGGCGAAGGAGAAGTCCGTCAGCTCGTTGTTGAGCAGGAAGCCGCGGTCGGGCACCGTGATGCCGCTGCCGCCGGTCTGCTCGATGGTGAGCGTGTAGGCGACGACGTTCCCCCACTTGTCGGCCACCGTCAGGTGGGTGGTGCTCTCGCCCTCGTACGTCGTCGGCGCCGCCGTGCCGCCGCCCGCGCAGGGGGCGGGGTGCCGGGGGTCGCCGGGTGCGAGAGGGCTGGTGAGCACCGAGTCGTCCTTGATCAGGCACTCGCGCGAGTCGGCGTACCGCTGGGACAGCAGTTCCCTCGTCGGTACGTCCTCGAAGGCCGGGTCGCCGAGCCAGCGCCCCCGGTCGGCGAACGCGATGCGGCTCGCCTCGATGAGGCGGTGCAGATAGCGGGCCTTGCCCGCCTCGGAGAGGTCGGTGCTCTCCAGGATGTTGAGGGCCTCGCCGACCGTGGTGCCGCCGGAGGAGGAGGGCGCGATGGAATAGACGTGCCGTCCGCGGTACGAGGTCCTGGTGGGCGCCTGGAACTTGGCCTCGTAGGCCGCGAGGTCCTTGGCGGACAGGTCGCCGGGGCGGGCGTGCCAACCGGAGGCCGGGTCGACGGGCGGCTCGTTGACGGTGGCGACGATGTCCTCGCCGAGTTCGCCGCGGTAGATCGCGCCGACGCCCTCGCGGGCCAGTTCCTTGTACGTACGCGCCAGGTCCGGGTTCTTGAACGTGGAGCCGACGACCGGGAGTTCGCCGCCCGGCAGGAACAGCTCGGCGGTGTCCGGGAAGTAGCGGAACCGCTGCTCGTTGGCGGCGGTCTGGGAGCGGAAGGTGTCGTCGACGGTGAAGCCGTGCCGGGCCAGGCGCTCGGCGGGCCTGAGCACGGAGCCGAGTTTCCGGGTGCCCCACTCGTCGAGGGCGGCCTGCCAGGTGGCGGGCGTGCCCGGGGTGCCGACGGCGAGGCCGCTGCTGACTGCGTCGGCGAAGGCGAGCGGCTCGCCGTTCTCGGTGAAAAGGCTCTCGTCGGCGGTCAGCGGCGCGGTCTCACGGCCGTCGATGGTGCGCACCGTGCGGGACTCGGCGTCGTAAAGGACGAAGTAGCCGCCTCCGCCGATGCCGGCCGAGTAGGGCTCCGTGACACCGAGCGCGGCGGCGGTGGCGACGGCGGCGTCGACGGCGTTGCCGCCCTTGCGCAGGACCTCGATGCCGGCGGCGGAGGCGTCGGCGTCGACGCTGGCGACCGCGCCGCCGTACCCGACGGCGACCGGTGTCTTCGGGGCGGCGGGTCTGCTCCGGGCGGCGGGAGGCGCCGTCTCGGCGGGTGGCGCCACCGCCCCCACCGACACCACCACGGCGGCCGAGACCGCCAGGACCGTCAGATTCCGTGCGACAGGGCGACGCATCCACACCTCCAGGGAAGAGCCGTTCGGGCAGCTTAGTTGATCGTCATGGCCGCGTCAGGAACACGTTCACAGCGACCCGTCGAACGCCGGTACGCCGACGCCCGCTAGCATGCGCGCCCATGACTGACGACGTACGCAACATCGTCCTCGGCGTGGTCGCGGCCGGCCTCAGCGCCGCGCTGGGCTGGTTCACCCGCACCTACCTGTGGAAGCGGAGACTCCGCCGCAAGCAGGCGTTCTTCGGGCTGCCGGACAGTTCCGAGTCACTGCTGGTCGTCAACCGGGACCCCGCCGCGTCCGAACCGGCGGTCCACCGCTTCGACGTCTTCGCGCTGCTGGAGCTGTGCGCGCTGATCAAGGACTGTGGCGCGCACGTCCAGGTGGCCACGCAGGAAACGGTCCATCAGGGCTTCGGCGAGCGCACGGAGTTCTGCGTGGGCGGTCCCGGGTCGAATCGGCGCATGGTGGCCCACATGGCGGCCATGCTGCCCGGAGTGCGGATCAACATCGACCCGGAACCGGGCCCGGACCGCGGCGCCTTCCAGATAGGCGGGGAGCGTTACCGCATGGACGCGGGCGTCACGGAGTACGTCCTGCTGGCCCGCCTCACCGCCGGGGACCGGCGCGAGGCCCGGCCCGCGTTCCTGTTCTGCGGCCAGCGCGCGATCACCAACCAGGCCGCCACCCGCTACCTCGCGCGCCATCACGAGAAGCTGGCCCGCAAGCACGGCAACAACTCCTTCGTGCTGCTGCTGAAGGTGGTCAACTCGCAGGCGTACGGCCCGGATGTCGTCGAGCTCGTCGGGGACGTGACCCGGGCGGCGACGAGCCCCCTGCCGGCACCGGCGCCCCGCAACTCCCACCGGGCGTGAACCCGGTGCGCAGCTGACCTTCTCCTCGCCCACGGACGGCCCGTCGTGGTGTCCGACTCGCCGCGCGAGCAGTGATCTCCGGCCGCACCCTGCTTATGCCCCTGAACTGTCGCGTGTGCCCTGACCACTGCAACGTATCGACACAAGCGGCAGGCGTGCCGATGACACGCGCCTTTCGGGCATCGGCCCCGTGTACGGCGTTCGCGAGGTTGGAGGTTCACGCCTCCGCGACTTCACCGTACAGCTGCGAGAGCTCGGGGACGCCGTCCTCCGCCCACGCGTGGCCGGACGCCACCACGTCGAACTCCCGGCCGGAGGCGAGGCGGACGACGGGCTGCCCGTCCGACCGGATGGACCAGGCGGCACCGGGTACGGTGCGCACGATCACGGTGCCGAGGTACAGACCGGCGTCGTTGCCGAGCCAGGCGAGGATCTCGTCGTCGCTCCGCCAGCGCGGCAGCATCTGGTCGAGCCGCTCCAGCGAGACCTTGGAGTCGTCGAGCCGGACACCCTCCCGCAATGCCTGCGAGCGCAGCAGGTCGCAGTCGGCGAGCAGGTCACCGATACCGTCGGCGTCGTGAGCCCGGGTATCCCCGCGCCGCTTGCCCAGGAAGGGGAAGTTCATACCTACAGACTGTCATTCATACCGCCATGTGCACCACGGGCACGCGGGAGCGACCGGCGAGGAGCCCGGATCGGCGCGGGATCGCCGACGGGGGCGGGGGCGGGACGCCGACTGCGGGAGGGGAGCCGGAAGGTGGGGGCCGGGGGCCGCCGCTACACGTCCAGGTCCACAACGACCGGCGCGTGGTCCGAGGCGCCCTTGCCCTTGCGCTCCTCGCGGTCGACGTAGGAGTCGGTGACCGCCTTGGCGAAGGGCTCGTTGCCGTACACCAGGTCGATGCGCATGCCGCGGTTCTTGGGGAAGCAGAGCCGGCGGTAGTCCCAGTAGGTGAACGGGTGGTCGTACTTCAGCGGGCGCGGGACCACGTCGGACAGTCCGGCGCCGCGCAGGGAGGCGAGGGCGGCACGCTCGGCGGGGGTGACATGGGTGGAGTCCTCGAAGGCGGCACGGTCGTGGACGTCGTCGTCCGTCGGAGCGACGTTGTAGTCGCCCAGCACCGCGAAGGGGCGGCTGCCGGTCGCGTCGCCCTCGACGGCCGCGCGCAGCGCCTCGAACCACTGGAGCTTGTAGGCGTAGTGGGGGTGCTCCACCTCACGGCCGTTGGGCACGTACACCGACCAGACGCGGACCGGGCCGCAGGTGGCGGAGATCGCGCGGGGCTCCTGGACGCCTTCGTACCCGGGGTCTCCGGGCAGGCCCTTGACCACGTCCTCGAGGCCCACGCGAGAGAGCACCGCCACGCCGTTCCACCGGCCGGTGGCGTGCACCGCCGCCTCGTAGCCCTTCTCGCGCAGCTCGTCGAAGGGGAACTGCTCCTCGGCGACCTTGGCCTCCTGGAGGCATAGCACGTCGGTGCCGCTGCTCTCCAGCCAGGCGAGCAGCCTCGGCAGGCGGGCGGTGATCGAGTTCACGTTCCAGGTCGCGATACGCATGGCCCAAACCTACCCGCCGGCACTGACAACCCGGTCCGGATCCCCGCCCGCCAGGATGCAGGGGTTCCGGGGTGCCGAGTCGCCTCTCACACCCGCGCGGAGTCTCCGGGGGTCAGGCGCAGGTGCTCCGAGCCGCCCAGCTGACCGATCTGACGGTCGTAGATCGGGCGGGCGAGGTCGGTGAGGAGGGCGTCGTGGATGTCGTAGGCACGCTGCGGCTTCACTTCGCGGACGTAGTCGATGACCTCGGAGATCTTGTTCCACGGCGCCATGACGGGGAGCATCAGCGTCTCCACGGGGCGGTCGGGGACGGTGAGGGCGTCCCCGGGGTGGAAGACCTTGCCGCCGTCGAGGAGGAAGCCGACGTTGGTGACGCGCGGGATGTCCGGGTGGATCACGGCGTGCAGCTCGCCGTGGACCTGCACGTCGAAGCCGGCGGCGGTGAAGGTGTCACCATGGCCGACCGTGTGCACGCGGCCCGGGAACGCCGCCGAGATCTTCTCCGCGACCGATTTCAGCGTCCAGATCCCGGCGGCCGGATTGTTCTCCATCGCGGCACGCAACCGCAGCTCGTCGAAGTGGTCGGGGTGCTCGTGGGTGACGAGGATCGCGTCCGCGCCGAGGGCGGCGTCCTCCTCGCTGAACCCTCCGGGGTCCAGGACGAGCGTCCGCCCCTCCTTTTCGAGGCGGACGCAGGCGTGCGACTTCTTGGTGAGCTTCATGACTCCATCCTGCCGCCGTACACCGGCCCCCTGCTCGGCGGGACTCACTGCGGCGGCGTGGTCTCCTCCCGGATGACCTGCTGCGCCACCCGGAAGGCGCCGTTCGCGGCCGGTACGCCGCAGTAGACGGCCGCCTGCAGCAGTACTTCCTTGATCTCTCCGGGGGTGAGGCCGTTGCGCAGGGCGGCCCGGAGGTGGGGCGCGAGTTCGTCCAGGTGGCCGCCGGCGACGAGGGCGGTGAGGGTGACGCAGCTGCGGGTGCGCCGGTCCAGGCCCGGCCGGTTCCAGACCTCGCCCCACGCGTACCGGGTGAGGAGCTCCTGGAAGTCCCCCGAGAACTCGCCCGCCTGGGCCAGCGCCTGGTCGACGTGCGCGTCGCCGAGTACTTCGCGGCGCACCTTGAGCCCGGTGTCGTACGGGTCGGGCCGCCCCAGCGCCGGTGTCTGCGGTGGTACGGCGGCCGGGGCGATCTCGGCGATCGGCGACGCGGCCTGGGGCGGCGGAGCCGGCGCCGGCTGAGCGGGGGCGGCGGGGGCCATGGGGGCGATGGCGGGGGCGGGTGCGGGGGCGGCCGGGACGGCGATCTGACCCGTGGAGGCGTCGTGGGCGGTCTGCCAGGCGGTGCTGAAGTGCCGCACCAGCAGGTCGGTGACGGCCGCGGGCTGCTCGACCGGGACCAGGTGCGAGGCGCCCGGGACGACGGCGAGGCGGGCGTCGGTGATGCCGGCGACCAGGGTACGGGCCTCGGCGGGGCCGGTGACCTGGTCGTCGGCGCCGACGAGGACCAGGGTCGGGGCGTCCACCCGGCCGAGCTCGCCGCGCACGTCGAAGGCGGCGAGCGCCTCGCAGGCGGCGATGTAGCAGCCGGGGTCGGTGGTCCTCACCATCTGCACGGCCCACTCGGTGATCGCGGGCTGGGCGGCGGCGAACCCTCCGGTGAACCACCTCTCCGGCGAGCTGCGGGCGATGGGGTCCAGCCCGTTGGTACGGACGATCACACCGCGCTGGCGGAACTCGTCGGCCGTACCGAAGCGCGGTGAGGTGGCGATCAGCGCGAGGGAGGCGAGGCGTTCGGGGTGGCGCAGCGCCAGTTCGACGCCGACGGCGCCGCCGAACGCGCAGCCCGCGTAGCCGAAGCGCTGCACGCCGAGTCCGTCGAGTGTGGCCAGCAACCGTGTGGTGATCTCGGCGACGGAGCCCGCCGGGTGGGCGGGGGCGCCCCCGTGACCCGGCAGGTCGAAACGGAAGATCCGCCAGTGCTGCGCCAGCTCGGGCACTTGCCGGTCCCACATGTGCCATGTGGTACCCAGTGAGGGACCCAAGATCAGGACCGGGGCATCTTCTGGCCCGTCAAAGCGGTATTGCAGGGTGTTCGGTGGTGTCTCACTCACGCCCCAGACCCTCTCACGTATCACTGACGCCCCTATAACGCGGGGGTGCGGGAAACCGGTCTGACCAGGTT